>CANGZK010000006.1 GCA_947458565.1 Acidimicrobiaceae bacterium | reverse complement strand
ACCCAGAGGTCTCTACATATATGCACCAACATGTCGTCAAGCTCGGTGCCCTTGCCGGCTTCGGCGCGCACCAACCCCAAGATGGACTGTGCTTCATCGACTGCGCCATACGCTCTTGGCAACGCGGAATCTTTGCCTACGCGACCGCCATAAAAGAGTCCTGTTGTTCCATCGTCCCCTGCTCGGGTGTAGACCTTTTCGCGCGCCATGACCCTTTCACGATACTTGACAACCTCTGCAACTCTGAGGTCATACGTGCCACACCGGCGTGCATGTCATCCCCCTAAAGCCCTTGCGATGAGAATTGCGACGCTTCGGCTAGGTACCCTAAAGAGACATACCACGAGTCTTGGGAGACGATTATGACCAACTACAACCAGGTGTATATCAACGGTAAATGGGTTGCACCAAGCAGCACTGACACGATTGAGGTGTGGGATTCGACCGATGAGTCGGTCATGGCCACCATTCCTTCATGCACAGCAAAAGAAGTAGACCTTGCCGCCAAAGCTGCACGAGCCGCATTCGATTCGTGGTCGGCACTAGACGCACAAGAGCGTGGAAAGTACATGAGCCGAATTGGTGATGGTTTGGCTGCTCGCATGGACGAGATTGCTTCGGCTATCTCCCGCGAGACGGGCATGACAAAGTTTTTGAGCCAGATGATTCAAGTTGGTTTGCCAATCAACTCCTTCAAGCAAGCAGCAGCAATTGCCGAAAATTACTCGTACTCACGCGAAGTTGGGTCATCGCTTGTGGTGCGCGAGCCAATTGGTGTCGTTGGTTGCATTACTCCGTGGAACTATCCGTTGCACCAGATCGCAGCCAAGGTTGCATTTGCAATGGCCGCTGGTTGCACCGTGGTGCTCAAGCCAAGTGAAATTGCACCAATCGATGCATTCATCCTTGCCGAAGTTATTGACGAGATTGGTTTGCCAGCAGGTGTGTTCAACATGATCACCGGAACAGGACCAGTTGTTGGCGAAGCCATGTCGGCACATGCCGACGTTGACATGATGTCATTTACCGGATCAACCCGCGCAGGACGCCGCGTGAGCCAAGTATCTGCAGAGACAATCAAGAAGGTTGCTCTCGAATTGGGCGGCAAGTCGGCCAACATCATTTGCGCCGATCTCGATACCGAGACATTTGCAAAAGCAGTGTCGTCGGGTGTTGGTAAAGCATTTCTCAACAGCGGACAAACATGCTCGGCACTCACCCGCATGCTCGTGCCAAAGGCACGCCTCGAAGAAGCAGAAGCAATTCTTACTGCGGCGGGCAATGCCGTTGTTGTAGGCGATCCGTTTGAACAGACGACCCACCTCGGACCACTTGCATCGGCCGCACAACGCGACCGCGTGAACGGCTTCATTCAAAAAGGTATTGACGAAGGTGCAAAAGTTCTTGTCGGTGGTGTTGGTGTGCCAGAAGGCGTCTCAAAGGGCTACTACGTCAAGCCAACTATTTTCTCGAATGTGACAACGTCAATGACGATTGCCCAAGAGGAAATCTTTGGACCAGTCTTGAGCGTCATTGCCTACAACGACGAAGAAGATGCAATTCGTATTGCCAACGACACGGTGTACGGCTTGGCCGGCGGCGTGTGGGCTGCCGACAAAGATCATGCAATCGCAATTGCACGTCGCATGCGCACAGGCCAGGTTGAAGTCAACGGTGGCGCATATAACGCCAACGCACCGTTTGGTGGATACAAGCAGTCTGGTATTGGTCGCGAATACGGCGACTACGGTTTTGAGGAATTCCTCGAGATCAAGAGCATGCAGCTCTAATTTGCTGGCTAACTAGCTTTAGCTCACAATTTGAGAGGTTTGCCAGGCGCTAGCCAAGGCTGCATATCGTCCATTTTTGGCAATGAGTTCTGCATGCGTGCCGTACTCGGCTACCTGTGCTGCATCAATAACCGCAATGTGATCAGCGCGTTGCACGGTTGACAAACGGTGAGCGACAACGATTACGGTACGACCACTCATTAATCGCTCGAGTGCGCGCTCCACGTCAGCTTCGGTACCAGGGTCAAGATTGGACGTTGCTTCGTCGAGCACCAACACCGCCGGATCAACAAGTGCCGCTCGTGCAAGAGCAACAAGTTGGCGCTCGCCCGCCGAAAGGCGGCTGCCGCGTTCGCGTACTTCGGTATCGAGCCCATCAGGAAATTGTGCGAAGTGTTCGGTTGCCGAGATTGCTTCGACTGCGGAATCTATTTCCGCATCTGTCGCCGTGATTTTTGCAATTCGTAGATTGTCTCGAATAGTGCCGTTAAACAAAAAGCCTTCTTGTGGCACGACGACTATGCGTTGACGCAACGAATCCATTGTTGCCATAGTCAGGTTGACGCCTCCGTATGACACGGTCCCCGACAATGGGTCGTACATGCGGGCCATGAGTTTGGCGAGCGTCGACTTGCCAGCACCAGTCGGACCAACGAGAGCAAGTTTTTCACCTGGAGCAACACTGATCGATACTCCGTTGAGCGCTGGGTGCTCACCTGTTGCATACGTGAAGTTGATGTTGTCAACCTTGAGTACTCCGGAATCAGGCAATGAAATCGCTGCTGGGTGCTCATCTACTTCTGGTTTTGAATCAAGAATTGCGAAGAGTTTGCTCAATGCGGCACCGGCAGACTGCACGGTGTTGTACAACTGTGAGAGTTGCTGCACTGGGTCAAACAAACTCGAGATGAGCAGCGTAAAGGCCACGACCGTACCGAGCGTGACATCGCCGCGATGCACAAGCCATCCACCAATACCGATCATCAGTGCAGATGCAAAGACACCAGAGAATTCAACGAGCGCAAAATACCAAGTACTGATGCGCACACTGCGCTCGTGACTATCAAACAACGCACGGTTCGATGCAAAAAACTTGTCTTTGGTTTCTTGCTCCTGTGCGTACGCCTGAATGACGCGCACTGTAGTGATGCCCTCTTGTAACGCCGACAGGTTTGCACCAACACGCTCGCGCACGGTGAGGTATGCCTTGTTGGAGTCACGCTGAAATTTGATCGACGCAAGAACAATAATCGGCATGACGCATAAGGCAACGAGGGTAAGTTGCCAGCTGAGCACTAGCAACACAACGAGTGAAAACATGAGCATCAATCCTGCAGACAAAAATTGCAACAAACCAAACTGCACGAGTTCGGCCATTGATTCAATGTCGGCAGTCATGCGCGCAACCAGTACGCCTGCTTTGTTCCGATCAAAGAACGCCATTGACTGTCGTTGCATCTGGCGAAATACTGCAAGACGTAAGACTCGCAAAAACATCTCGCCAGTTCGGTTGACATACAAAAACAGCATGCGACCAAAAATGTATGACAGGGTGACAACGGCGAGATACATAGCTACCGACTGATTGAGCGCCTGTGTATTTTTAGCTCGAATTCCAGCGTCAATACCATGGCGCACAATGACAGGTGCTGCAAGTGCGCAACACGTAGTCACGATGACACACGCAAAACCCACGTACATCGTTTTGCGAAATGGAGCTGCCATTTTGAAAACGCGACCAATGATGGTGCGTGCCTGCGCCCTACTGAGGCGATCTTCGTCGGTAACTCCAGCAGCCGTACCCCACATGTCAGTTGGCTGCTTTCTTTGGCTGATCCATGCTGGCCAATACTTCGCGATATCGCATATTGGATGCAGCCAGTTGCTCATGGGTTCCGATGGCCGCAATGGTGCCTCCATCGAGCAAGACGACTCTGTCGGCAAGTGCAATGGTGCCTGGCCTGTGCGCGATCACGATCGTGGTGCGTCCACTCATAACCGTACGCATTGCTTCACGGATCTCGCCTTCCTTGCTTGGGTCAACTGCGCTAGTTGCGTCATCGAGCACGAGCACACGTGGGTCGGCGATTATCGCTCGTGCAATCGCAATGCGTTGTCGCTGACCACCAGAGAGCGAAAAACCTCGCTCGCCAATCACCGTTTCGTATCCGTGTGGAAGCTCGCCTATGAAGTCATGAGCGCCTGCAAGTTTGGCTGCGCGCTCGAGGTCTTGTTGACTTGCGTTCGGCTTTGCAAAACCAATGTTGTGTGCAACCGTGTCATTAAACAGCACGGTGTCTTCAAACACCACACCGATTTGCTGACGCAAGTCGCGCAACTTGAGTTTGCGCACATCAATACCATCGAGAAATACGTGGCCAGAATTGGTGTCGTAAAACCGCAACAACAAACGTGCCACTGTCGACTTGCCAGAACCGGTGGCACCAACGATGGCGATTGACTCTCCGCCAGCAATATCGATCGAGAAATTACGCAGCACGGGCTGGTCAGCGTTGTAACCAAATTGCACATGATCAAACTTGACCGCACCAAGTGTTGTGGTGGCAGTAGCAACAATGGGTAATTGCTGAGGGTTGGCTGGGTCAGTAATTGTCGACTCGGTACTCAACACTTCGTGAATACGTACGAGTGCCGCTGCTGCTCGTTGACCAAGTGCCACGATCATGCCGATGTTGCGAAGCGGCCAGATCAGCAATGTGAGATACACATTGAATGCAACGAGATCACCAATCGTTATTTGCCCATTCAATACACGGTGACCACCTACACCGAGCACACCAACAAGACCAAGAGCCGGCAATACGTCGATGGCTGGCAAGAAACTGCTGCGTATCTTTGCCGCTTTCATTGTCTCGCCAAAAATATCGTCGGCTTCTTTGCGCAGCTTGTCAAACTGCACCTGCTCTGCACCGAAACCTTTAATGACTCGCACTCCCGAGACGCTTTCTTCAACAACGCTTGCCAATTGCGCCTGCTCGGCCTGTACAGCAATAGATGCTGGGTGAATGCGATAACTAAACCTGCGTGCAGAGATGTTGACAAACGGCAGCGGCAAGAGTGCCACTAGTGCAAGCACGGGGTCGGTGTAAAACAAAATTGCAGTTACAGCAAAAATTTGAATCACGTTTGAAAGCGTGATGGGAATCATCACGATGAATCCCTGAATCTGCATCAAGTCGCTCGAAGCACGACTCATGAGTTGTCCCGTTTGGGCCTTGTCGTGATAACCAACGTTAAGACTGATGAGGTGAGCAAAAAGTCGTTCTCGCAGCAACGTTTCGGCCCAGCGGCTTTCGCGAAACGCAACATAGCGGCGCATCCCCGAAAGAACGCCCGTCAACACTCCAAGGCCAGCAATAATCAAGACCCACTTGAGCAACGGTCCATCTTTTTCAATGCCTTGGTTGATGGCATTTTTGGTCATCTGCGGGACCGCGGTTTTGAAGCCCGCCCACGAGATACCAACAAGCGCACCGATCAATAAATTACGGCGTTGGTCCCGCAACATTCCACGCAACAGCTTCCAACCTTCGCTGCGTTGGGTTTGTTCAAACTCAAGACGCGTTGCAACCTCTGCATCGGTCTCGATGGTTGACATATGTCTTGTTACTACTTACGACGCGCTGGGCGAAAGGCTTTCAACAGCCTTCCAATAATCGAGTGCTGGATCTAAGGGCAAGATCGCGAGCGATGACGTAGTGACACCATTCTTGAAATACTCGTCAATGACGTCTCGGCAATGCGCTGCACTTCCATGCACAACAAGTTCATCCACGGCCTGGTCTGGGATCGCAGCGAGCGCGGCTTTGCGGTCGCCTGCTGTCCACGCATCCCACATGCCTTGTAAGAGCGGTGCGCGACCCATCCACCGATGGAAGTCGGCGTAGACGGGCACGTTCATATAGGCAGCAATTGCGAACTTGGCGCCAGCCATCACCGTTTCAGTGTTCTCGCTTGGGCACACAAAGATTCGGGCGGTGATTTCTTTTTTAACTCCGTTTGCTGCACCGTTCACAACTGCTGCGACCTTGCTCACGTCTTGTGCCGACAACCAGTTGATAATTACACCGTCCGCTTCACGTGCACCCAACTTGAGCATGCCTTCACGAAGTGCAGCCACCAAGATGGTCGGCTTTTGCTCTGGTTTGATGCTGAGCCGAAAGCCGTTGACAGAAAACGTGTCGTACTCTTTGGTGATTTTTTCGCCACTAAATGCATCGTGCATGAAGCGCACAACATCGCGCACCTTCTTGTATGGATCAACGAATGGCACGCCATTCCACTTTTCAACAATCACGTTGCTTGATGACCCAATGCCGATCGCAAACCTGCCAGGTGCCGCATCGGCCATTGCTGCCACGCTTTGTGCAATCACTGGAGCAGTGCGTGTGTAGGCCGGCACAATCGCGGTACCAAGTCGAAGCCGTGGTTCCCACGCCGCCGCCAATGCAAGCGGAGTAAACGCATCTGCACCGTCAGTCTCTGCAGACCAGATGTCGCTGTAACCCCAATCGGCAAGTTGTGCAAGTTTGTCGCGTTGCGCATGCAGGTGTCCTGGTAGTGGGACTGTCATTCCGTTACGACGAATCATGTTGTTACTCTTTCCACATTCGAGCTATGCAACTTTGGCTTGCGGTGGCAAGCAGAGTTCCGTCCTCAGCAAACATGTTTGCCGATCCATGACCGAACCCGCGCTCGACACCTTGTATCTGTATGTCTAACAAGACCCACTTGGTGGGCACGAGGCGAACTACGCGAAGCGTGTTATCAAGGCTGTTGCCCCCGCCCCTAACTCCAAGAGCCTGACCAATGCCCATTGGCACAAAGTCTCCAAGCACTGCAAGAGTTGCTGCATCAACATCAGTCAAAACGTCGGGAATGTGTGCCCACATGACCGTACGTCCATTATTTGGTTTGCCGTCAAGTTGCTCGAGCTCGCGACCAATTACCAGTCGCTCTTCGAGACGATCATGAATAGTGCCGTCCACAGGATGACGATGTTTGCGGGTCTCGAGTTCATGTGGGCTCGGAACATCGGGCATTGGTATAAACGAATGTGCATGTTCAAATGTGCGCTCACCAAGTGCTGCATTGACAGTAAGAATTTCGCGATCTCCAACATGGCACACTGCACGCGCCTGAGTGATCTGATGACCGACAACTGCAAGCGTGATGTCGATATGCATCACCTCGCCAGGTCGTGCATACGACAAATATTGTGCAGTCGACCAAATGCAGTGCCGACCACTCAGTTGCTCCATCGCCGATACGGCCGACGCTAAGCCCGCACCACCCCATAAAAATCCGCCACCGGTGCACAGACCAGGCTGTACCAACATCGACCACGATCCAGAGGTTTCTGTGTGGTTGCTCACTGGCTTCAGGCCAAGGAAAGTAGATGAATTCATAAGCAAAAACACACTAATAGAAAGCGTGTTTTGATCTACTACTTTGAGTACATGGCAACAACAGACTCCCCATGGCTTGGCGACGCTGTTTCGCTGGTCGAAGCTTTCAGATCTAAAGATCGTTCACCTGTTGAAGAGTTGCAGGCCTCGCTTGCAGCGATTGAGAGCAGTAACTTGAACGCGTTTTCATTTCTTGACCCACAGGGCGCACTCGAGAGAGCAAAGTCTGCAGACATCACCAAACCTTTCGGTGGCGTTCCACTCGGTGTTAAAGAACTCGACGCAGTCAACGGCTGGCCATACACAGAGGCTTGCGTAGTTTTTGCAGATCGTAAAGCAACACATACATCAGTGATGGTGCAGCGCGCAACTGAAATTGGTGGAGCAAACCACATCGGTTTGTGCACAGCAAGTGAATTTGGTGGCGTCAACATCACGCGCACAGTTTTAAATGGTGCAACCCACAACCCTTGGATGTACGGGCGTACTCCGGGTGGTTCGTCTGGCGGAAGTGCGGCAGCAGTTGCTGGTGGTCTTGTCACGATCGCTACAGGCGGAGACGGTGGTGGATCAATTCGAATCCCTGCTGGGTTCACTGGCCTCGTAGGGCTTAAAGGGACTTTTGGTCGCATCCCGCGCGCACCACATACCGAACTCGGAAACCTCACAGTCAACACTGGCGTGATGGCGCGAAGCATACGTGACACCGCGCGATGGTTTGATGTGTGCAACGGTCATGACGCGCGCGACCCACTCAGTCTGCAACGCGTAGAAAATTGGGAAGCGCAACTCGGTACGCATGCAGATTCATTGCGTGGCAAGACTGCCGTGCTCGTATCCGACTGGGGTGGCGCAGTTGTGTCGCCTGCCATGTGGACACAACTAGACGAATATGCGCGACACCTTTGCGCAACCACAGGAATCAAGATAATTACGGTCGACACCTCACTACCACGCATAGGTGCAGCGTGGTCCATCAGCGGCATGGTCGAGATTCACTCTCAACTCGCCGACTATTGGCCTGCATGTGCCGATGTTCTGACTCCAGAAATGCGTTTTGGAGTTGAAGCCACATTTGGAAAATATGGAACAGAAGCACGCGCCAAGATTGAATCAAAACGCGCAATACTCAACCAACGCATGGCCGAGATTTTTGGTGCAGTCGACTTCGTTATTACTGCAAGCAACCCCGATGTCGCATTTGAAGCCGAGGGGCCATTGCCTTCAACATTTGGTGGAGTCAAGGCTGGCGCTGGCAACAATGGCAAGCTCACATTTCCCGCAAACATGTACGGCAATCCAGCGATTTCGATACCAGCTGGATTGATTGATGGCTTACCCGTGTCGTTACAGATCAACGGCCGCCACTTCAGCGAGCAACTACTGCTTGATCTTGGTCTTGCCATGGAGCGCACTCGCCCATGGGCGCTTGTTGCACCGCACACGCCACTCTAAAAATATCTTTACGACTACACAGCAAGAAGCGCGCGTGCAACGATGTCTGTGCAGAACGCTGTCAAAATGGCCAAATACATTAAGCCCGTCGCTGCCATCACCGCAGAATAACTCCGCTCTTTGAGCGCTGCACGCGTGACTAGTGCGAGCACACCAGTAACAATTGCCGAAGCAAGCCAAAACCATCCAAGCACACCATTCCAGCCATCATCAATCGTTCCATTGAGCACGCTGATCATGCCCGTTGGCAAGAGCAGAGCAATTACTTCGAGCGGCCACAAATAGATCACCGCATCAACAATTTCGTTGATCAGTTTGCGTGGCATGCCAGGTTGCACGAGATACCAGTGCCCAAGAAGCATCGTGTCGCTCACCGCTCCAAGAAACAAAGTGCCGACTACAACCCTGATCAGCGACACTGTGTAATCACCTGCACCACCATCACTTACTGCAGAAAAGCCAGCCACGAGAATGCCAGATACGCCCAGTAACG
Organism: Acidimicrobiaceae bacterium; assembly: GCA_947458565.1. Lineage (GTDB taxonomy): Bacteria > Actinomycetota > Acidimicrobiia > Acidimicrobiales > Ilumatobacteraceae > UBA3006. The sequence goes on along the minus strand of CANGZK010000006.1, from coordinate 9,068 downwards.
GCGCAATGAGATCAAACTTCGAACGCTTGTTGCGGATGAGCGCAAAAGCAGCAATTGCAACAGCAACTGCTGATATTTCTCGTACCGGCTCAACGCCATATCGCAGTCCAAAACCACAAGCCCCCGCCGCAAATATGCCAAACGTAATACGTAACAACATCGAGTAGCCAAGACTGATCTCGTGACGACGAGTCGTAAACCATAAGAACGCAAGTCCACCGACAGCCCATTGCAAGAGAACTGTCGCGGCGTCGAGATGAATCATTTTGAAACGATGTACTTAGGCTTCGACCGTGACAAGCGCGTGATTGACATTGTTCATTGATACAGGTCCAGAGTTTGTCGCCACAACAATGTCTTCGAGGCGCATGCCCCACTTGCCTGCGATGTAAATGCCTGGCTCAACACTAAATGCATGACCAGCAGCTATTGGCAATGTGTTTCCGCTCACCATGTAAGGCTCTTCGTGCGCCTCCATGCCAATTCCATGACCAGTGCGATGCACAAAGTATTCACCAAATCCGGCTGCTTCAATAACGCGTCGCGATGCGGCATCAACGTCTTGACATGCTGCGCCAACGACGCCCGCAGCAACTCCGGCTGCCTGAGAAGCAAACAACACTTCATACGCAGCCGCCACATCTGCTGCTGGCTTGCCCGTATAAACACAACGAGTGATATCGCTGCAATAGCCATTCATGGTTCCACCAAAGTCGCACAACACAATTTCATTCTTCGCAATAACACGCGAGCCCGCATGGTGGTGTGGGCTCGCAGCATTTTCGCCAGCAGCAACAATTGCAAAGTTGACAACGTCGTGGCCCTCAGCCAACAATCGTGCAGAGATATCTGCAGACACTTGAGCTTCGGTTCGACCAATGAGCGGAATCAAACCAGAGTGCAATTGTGTTGCGACTCGATCTGCTGCAGCACCTGCAGCCACCAGTGCGGCGATCTCACTTGCGTCCTTGCTCATGCGCAGTGTGCCGACCACATCAACTGCACGCACAAACGTTGCACCAGGCACAAGTGGCAACAGTTCAACTAAAAATCTGGCCCACATTTGGTCGCCAACAGCAATCGACTTTGCACCACCCAACAACTTGGCAACAATCGCCACGGGGTTTTCAGTCTCTCCCCACGCGGTAATCGAAAAAACGCCTGGCTGTGGCGTAACTCGCGCAACTTCAAGGCGCGGCACAACCATCGTCACTTCGCCACTTTGCGGAATCACCAACATCGTCAAGCGTTCAAGGGGCATTGCAAAATAGCCAGAGAGATACGGCAAGTCATGACCGACGGACAACAACGCTGCATCCACTTGTTTGGCCACCATGGCAGCACGCACTTTCGCAATGCGCGCGACGTAGTCGGATGTGCTTGCAATGGTCTGCGTCATGTTGTTTCTACTTTATTAGCAAACTGACTACAACAAGGCATAAGCCCGAATTACAAGGCATGAACAACGTGTTGTGACTGTCCATGTGCTTGTTTTGCGTGATAACTCGATCGCGTAAGTGGGCTTGATTGCACATGTTGCATGCCAAGTTGTTCGCCAAAAGCCTTGTAATGATCAAACTCTTGGGGCTCTACCCACCGCGCAACAGGAAGATGATTGGTTGTTGGTCGCAGGTATTGGCCGATAGTGACAATTTGCACGCCAACACTTGCTAGATCAACCAAGGTCTCCTCTACTTCGTGTGCTTTCTCACCCATTCCCACAATCATTCCCGACTTAGTTGTGAGACCAGCAGCTCGTCCGCGCGCCAATACCGAAAGACTGCGCGCATAGCCAGCCGAAGGTCTTACGGCTCGCTGCAACCGGGCAACTGTCTCGACGTTGTGATTAAACACATCGGGTCTTTCTGCAATCAATATGTCGAGAGCATCAGTTCCTTTCACATCAGAGATAAGTGTCTCAACTTTCGCATCAAAATTCAACGCTCGAATTGCTCGAATGGTGTCAGCCACATGCTGCATTCCACCATCGGCCAAATCGTCTCGAGCAACCATTGTCAGCACCGCAAACTCAAGACCCATTCGCTGCACTGCTTCGGCCACGCGCCGTGGTTCATCGGCATCTGGCAGCAATGGCTTTTGTGTATCAATCAAACAAAAGCCACACGCTCTCGTACATCTATCACCGAGCACCATAAATGTTGCAGTGCCGTCATTCCAACACTCACTCAGGTTCGGGCAACCTGCTTGCTCACATACGGTCACCAAATTCAAATCTCGTAACGTGCGCTTTGTTTTCAATACTTCATCAGTGTGTTTCACGTGTGGACGAATCCACTCTGGTTTTCGCATTGAGATACTCAAGCCATCCGTTACACCTGCTTGTTCGAGGCGCTTGGTCAAGCGCACCTGTTCGCCCGCCCCTTCCCCACGCGAAAATGCCGAGAGGTCTTCGGGTCGATGTTTCCATGCCACATCTGCTCGTGTATTGGTTTGCGAACCCCAACGCAATTGAGCCAGCCGCGAAACGATGTCCACAACATCGTTCATCGACACATCAATGCCCTCTTCAAACAATGACGTCACTGCATAGTCGGCAATACCGCACGGCACGATGTGCTCGCGCATAAACGTCATGTCAGTCGAAACATTGAGCGCAAATCCATGCATCGTGCGACGATCAGTAGAGCCACTGCCCACCCGCACACCGATTGCACAAATCTTGCGGGCATTCTTGGTGTCTGGATCTATCCAAACACCAGGGAACTCGCCCATGCGCCCAGCGTTGTGCACTCCAAGTTGGGACAACGTGTCAATCACCAACTGCTCAACGTCATATATATAGGAGCGAGTGTCGGCAGGGCCGTCGATTCCGTGCTTGGCCCGCAAACTCAAAATGGGGTAACCAACCAACTGACCAGGTCCGTGATACGTAATGTCTCCACCCCGCTGCACTTCTACAAGATCCGCACCGACATCTCTTGGCACACAGCGCAGGTTGTTTGCCAGGTCGGCGGTGTGTCCGTAGGTGAAAACGTGTGAGTGCTCAAGTAGCAGCAGGTGTTGATCTACCCCGTGCTCAAACAATCCAGATTGCAAAGCAAGTGCATCACGATATGGCACACGACCAATCCACCTGACATGAAGTGGTGTCGATGATTCGCTCATAGCTCTACCGCTCTTAGAGTTCGGCTGACCAATCCTGCGATTCGAGTATTTGTTTGACGCGTGCCAAGAATCGACCAGAATACGCACCGTCAAATGCTCGATGATCCCACGACATTGACAAGTTGCCAACAGGATGAATCGCGATGCTTTCGCTTCCGTCTGCTGCCGTAACTACAACAGGCTTTCGCACGATCGCATCCGTAGACAAGATTGCAACTTGGGGTTGATTGATGATCGGCATTGTCAGCACCGAACCGGCAGAGCCGTTATTCGAAATCGTGAACGTGCCACCCTGAATTTCGTCTGGCAATAGTTTGCGATTGCGCGCACGCGATGCAAGGTCATTGATCTCGCGAGCGATTGCCCTAATTCGTTTGCCATCTGCATTGCGCACTACTGGCACAAGTAGACCTGTGTAATCAAGATCAACAGCGATGCCCAGGTCGACATAGCCATGCACAACGAGATTGTCGCCATCAATAGATGCATTGAGATGTGGGAACTCGCGAAGTGCATCGACTACAGCACGCGATATAAAGGGAAGATACGTAAGGCTGAAACCCTCGCCGGCTTTCCACGAATCTTTAATCGCACTGCGCGCTCGGTCAACATTGGCATAGTCAACCTCGACAACGCTAAATGCGTGCGGGCTCGTGCTCTTCGACATGATCATGTGCGAACCAGTGAGCTTGCGGATCTTTGAAAGTGCGATCACTTGCTCACGGTCGCTCGACACGACAGCAGGCCGTGCAACTGGAGCAGGTGCAGCAGCCACTGGTGCATTGGCTAGTGCAGTGGCTGGCGCAGCAGCAACAGGCGCTGGCGCAGCAACAACTGGTGCAGGAGCAGCAGCAGCAGCAGGCGTTGCTTTAAGACCGGTGCGGTCAATGTGATCAAGCACATCTTCGCGAGTAATCCTCCCGCCAGGACCACTACCAACTAATGCGTTGACATCAATGCCGTGCTCGGCAACCAACCTACGCACAACCGGTGAGAGCAATTTGTTGGAAGTTGCAACTGGTGCTGGCGCAGCAACCGTAGGTGCGGGAGCAGGCGCAGGAGCAACAACGACTGGCGCGGGAGCAGGTGCAGGTGCAGGAGCAACAACCGGAGTTGGCGCAACAGCAACTGGTGCAGGAGCTGCAGCAACTGGTGCAGGAGCTGCAGCAACCGGTGCAGGCGCAGAAGTTGGAGCAGGCGCAGCGCCAGCAGCTCCGACAACTGCAATAACTGTTCCAACAGGCACTGTGTCGCCTTCAGCGACGCGAATTTCGGTCAGTGTTCCAGAAATTGGTGAAGGAACTTCGGTATCTACCTTGTCAGTCGATACTTCGAAAAGTGGTTCATCGGCGGAAATAGTGTCACCAACTTTTTTAAACCAACGTGTGATGGTGCCCTCTGTGACCGTTTCCCCGAGTTGCGGAAGTGTGATATCAGCCATGGTGCTCCTGTAATTGCGTGTAAGAAATGTTATGCATTAATACTGCGACCAGTTAAGGACATCACAGTTTCACCAAACAACTCCGACAACGAAGGGTGAGGCATGATGAATTCAGAGATTTCTTCAACGGTTGCTTCCCAGTTAACTGCCAAGTAACCACCAGATAACTGCTCGGTAACCCAAGGGCCGACCATATGCACGCCAAGTACTTGGCCAGCTGTTCCATCGGCATTCTTCTTTGCGATGATCTTCACCAGACCTTCAGCTTCGCCGATGATCATCGCTCGACTATTGGCACGGAATTGATGCTTTGCAACTACAACATCATGACCTTTTGCGCGCGCCTCATCTTCCGATGGGCCAGACCACGCAACTTCAGGATGACAATAAATCGCCCATGGCACACGGTCGTACATCACTGGGTACACCTTTTCACCACGCATGTGCTTAATTGCCACGATCGCTTCGGCATAGGCAACGTGTGCAAGTTGTGGGGTATTGATAAGGTCACCGACCGCATACACCCCTGGCTCGCTTGTCAAACAAAAACCGTCAACATCGACAAATCCACGATCAGTAACTTTTACTGCAGTGCCGGTCAGCCCAAGATGATCAGTGAAGGGTTTGCGCCCAACAGACACGATCACTGCATCGACGTCAAGTCGCTCACCTTCGCCAAACAGCACCGTGGTGCCACCAGCGGTCATTGGTTCGTGTCCGTTTACTTTGACACCTGTGCGAATATCGATGTTCTTCTTTTTAAAACTCTTTACGACAAAAGCGGCCACATCTGGGTCGAGACCAGGAAGAATTTTTGGTAAACCTTCAAGAATCGTCACCGTTGATCCAAGGTCGGCAAAAGTTGATGCAAACTCGCAACCAATTGCACCGCCACCAATTACTGCAATACGTGCAGGAATTTTGTCGAGCATCAACACTTCATCCGACGTCATGATTGGCCCACCAGCGCTAAAACCAGGAATTGTCCGGGGCACAGAACCCGCCGCCAAAACAACATTGCGGCCCTGCAGTTCTTGCGAACCTCCACCTGACAACTGCACAGTCACTGTGCGGTTCGCGCCAAGCGAACCAGTGCCAAGAATGTAGGTAACTTTTTTCGATTTCGTGAGCCCGGTAAGTCCCTTAACGAGCGTGTTTACAATTGTTTGTTTACGCTTTTGGGCAATACCGAAGTCGACACCAGTCGTAGTGGCATTAATGCCAAAGTCTGCTGCGTGCGCAACATGTCGATTCACTGCTGCAGTTTCCAAAAACGCCTTGGCTGGAATACAACCGCGATTCAAACATGTTCCACCAATTGTGTCGCGCTCAATGAGTGCAACAGTGAGGCCTGCAGATGCGCCATAGAGCGCAGCGGCGTAGCCCCCTGGGCCACCACCAATAACCACGAGATCAAATTGCTCAGCCGTACTCATCACCCCCAGTGATTCGTCACGATTGATAGTAACGCTTGCATATCAAGGAGCAGTCGCCCATTGTCGTTGCTCTCCTGCGCGAACATAGGCAACGGTGCGCGTGCCTTCAGACACAGGGAATGCAACAGTGCAAACCAGTGTTATTTCAAGCTGTGTGAGCGTGCACTCAGTGCCTGCACCAACAGGGAGAAGCACAGGATCAGTTACTTTCCCCGCCGCCAAAAGTTTCCATCCGTCCATTGCTTGGGCCTCTGCAACACCAACCATGGTCACGTCCACCAAAGTTCGATCATCAACGTCGCGAAGTGCAGTGACGCTCACTGTCATGTCGCCGAGAGTTACCGATTCACCCAACTCAAGCAATTGCACTTGTACAGATTGTTGGGATGTCTGAAACAACTTGGCACTGCCAGCAACCAAAATCAGCACACCACATACCAGTGCCCACAGAATTAACTTTCGGGTGCTCATACGGATTCAATCCTAGGTCAATGCACTGTTATTCGTTTGAGTACCATGAGTCACATGCGAGCTTTTTTCAGAGCAATCTGTGTTGGAATTCTTGCCATTGGTGCAATTTCGTGTGGAGCCGATACTTCTACTACTGATTTCAATGCGACTCTCGTTGGTGGCGGTGAAATCAATTTGCAAACCCAACTACAGAATGCACCTGTTGCGCTCTGGTTTTGGGCTCCAGGTTGAACTACTTGCAATTATGAAGCACCCTCGGTCGAGGCTGCAAACAAAAAACTCGCAGGCAAAGCACTCATCTTCGGCGTCGCATGGAACGGATCAGAACAATCGATGCAGGATTTTGTTGCCAAACATCAACTCACATTTGTAAACATCAAAGATAATGATGGCTTGATTTTTTCTCAGTTTGATGTCGCCTATCAACCCGCTTGGGTGTTCATCCAACAAGACGGAACATTCAAAACAAATTTGGGTGCAATGGACGAAGTAACCTTGACGGAGATGCTCAACCAGCTAGGGGAATCCTGATGGGTCTGAAAAATATCGTCAAGTCCGCCAATAAAGGCATTCGAGAATTGGATGCCGAGCGATTGGTCGACAGATTTGCCCAACTCAATTTGACACCCCTCGGAGAAGTCGCTGTTCGCACGAAGGTAAAAGTGTGTGGCGAAGTAAAACGCATGACGATGAAGCCAAGATCCGGAATCCCGTCCATGGAAATTGTGATCAACGATGGGACTGGTCAGGTAACTGTCATTTTTAGTGGACGCCGCCACATTTCAGGAATAGAACATGGCGGATGTCTTGCAGTTGAAGGTGTCGCCTATCGCGAACGTAACAACACCGTTTTTTTAAACCCTGCCTACACACTGCTGCCATACAGCGCAGAGTAGAGCAAAAATTCCGTTGGTTGACTAGCCAACCAATATTTTTTGAACTGCGGCTTCGGCGTCCTCAGAGATCAGCGCCATCACTTCGTCGCCAACACGCAAGACGGTTGCCTTGTCGGGCACCAACACACGCTCATCTCGCACAATCGCGACAACAGTCGCGCTACGCGGAAACTGAAGCTCGGATAATGCTTTGTCTTTGGCTGGTGATGTTTCTGCCAGTGTCACCTCAACAAGTTCGGCTTTGCCACCCTTAAGTTGCATCAGACGTACGAATGCTCCAACAGTTACGGCTTCTTGAACAAGACTCGTGATGAGGTGTGGAGTTGACACCGAAACGTCTACACCCCACATGTCATTAAACATCCAATAGTTGTTTGGATTATTCACGCGAGCAACAACACGTGGAACGCCAAATTCTTGTTTCGCAAGCAATGACACGACGAGATTGTCTTCATCATCGCCGGTTACTGATGCGACAACATCTGCGAGCGTCACACCCGCAGCAGCAAGCATGGTTACATCGCAAGCATCGCCCTGATGCCATTTGACTCCAGTAGTAGAGCTTGACTGCCCGTACTCGCGAACGACCGCTCGATCACTTTCAATGATTGTCACTTCGTGACCAGATTCGACAAGTTGTTGCGCCGTGAATCTGCCAACACTGCCACCACCCGCAATAACTACTTTCATGTTCAGTGACCCTTTCCGTTTTGGGTCGATGCAAGTCCTGCATCAAATTGGCTCAGTGCGGCAATCTCTGCCGCGATATACACAACGTCACCTTCTTGAATAATCGTGTCTGCATTTGGAATCATCGCAGCACCAAGTCGGCGGACAGACACAACACGGGCTGAAGAAGTTTCAATAGTTACAACGCGCTGCCCAATCAAATGTTTTGGCATCTCGCGCTCAACGAGCACAACAGACGCACTCGGGTCTGTCCACTCAACGGCTGGCAGCTCTGGCAAGATACGACGCAAGATGCGCTCCGATGTCCACTTCACTGTCGCAACGGTGGCAATGCCAAGTCGTTCATAAATTTCTGCACGCTTCGGATCATAAATACGAGCAACAACTCGTTCGATTCCAAACTCTTCTCGCGCAACACGAGCAATCAAGATGTTGGAGTTGTCGCCGTTTGTCACAGACGCAAGAGCTCCTGCTCGCTCAATACCGGCCTCGATCAATACTTCACGGTCAAAACCGATTCCAGTAATTTTCTGACCAGTAAACGATTCACCCAACCGTGAAAATGCTTCTGGTTTGCGATCAACTACGGCCACGGTGTGGCCAGCAGCGGTGAGTTCACGACCCAGTGTCGATCCAACTCGCCCACATCCAACTATGACTACATGCACTTCAGTCTCCTATTTGCCTTGACAGATAAACAGCGTAGGCGAATTACTCGCCATCAGAGGCCTTCGTGTGGCAGGCTACATAACGCTTATGCCTACAACAACTAAATCCAGCGCGCTAAAGCGGTTTTTCATCGGAAACCCCATCGCAACATCTGAAGACCAACATCAACGCATATCAAAAAAGGTTGCGCTGCCAGTATTTGCCAGCGACGCAATTTCTTCCACGGCTTATGCAACTGAAGAAATTCTGATTGTCTTTCTTTCTCTAGGCGCTGTAGGTATGGCTGCCTATTCAATGCTGGTGCCAATTTCTCTCATGGTTGTGGCGCTCCTCATCATT
>CANGZK010000005.1 GCA_947458565.1 Acidimicrobiaceae bacterium | reverse complement strand
GACGGAAGTTGGGAGTGGCGTTACGACCGACGTGGCCAAATCAATTCAGAGAAAACAAATCTTGAGAATGAACCACCACGCTCGGCATTGTGGGATGCTGTTGCTCGTTTGCAATGTCCGCTCTTGGTTGTGCGTGGTGGAGCATCTCCGGTTGTTGACGATGAGGACATTGAAGGCATGAAAAAGCACTACCCAAGTGCCGAGATTGTTGTTGTAGATGGAGCAGGGCACAGCGTTCAGGGCGATCGCCCGATTGAGCTGGCAGCGCATTTGCGCCGCTTCGTCTAGCCCCAGTCCAACGAATTAGCCTGATTACATGAAAGTTTTGGCGAAGAAGCTGGGTCGGCCGTGCGACACAGATGCCGGAGAGACCCGAAAGCTTTTGGTTACAGAAGCCCGTCGCTCATTTGCTGATGTTGGTTACGATGCAACGACCAATCGCGCACTTGCCGAAGCAGCCGGAATAACAACCGGCGCGATCTATCACTACTTTCCATCAAAACTGGATATGTATGTTGCGGCATACGCCGAAATGCAAGAGGTCGTTCAGAGCACGTTTGAAAAAGCAGCGGCCGAACATGAGACCTTCACCGATAAATTCTCAGCAATCTTGGATTCAATTGCGCAGATGAGCGCCAAAGATCCATCCTTGGCAAGTTTCGTTGTTGGGGTCGCATCCGAATCTCAGCGTCACCCTGAGTTGTCGAAAGCAATTGCGCCGCTCCGCGTTGGACTTGGGCAGTTTTTGTCCAAAATGTGTGCTGATGCAGTTGAGCGCGGAGAAATTGTTCCAGGAATAAATGCTCAGGTTTTGCAAGACCTCATCAACGTTGTGCTCACAGGTCTGTCAAGGTTTGCCACAGTCGTCAACGATCAGCAGCGCGGGCTAGATGTGATTGAAGGTCTTAAGCGGATTGTTGCTGGGACTGCACAGCACGTTGCTGCCAAATAAACAAGTCGAGTAACACGATCGCCAAACAGATCCAAATCAGTGCAAAACCAGCAACCTTGGTTGTCGTGATTACTTCGCTGTAGAGCAGCCAACCAAGCAGGAAGTTGATTGTTGGAACGATGTACTGCATTGGGCCAATGAGTGTGAGCGGAATGCGTTGAGAAGATGCCGCAAACAACAGCAGTGGAACAGTGGTGATGAGTCCGGTGAGCGCAATGAGTAGCCATTGCATTGATGAAGCAGTATTGGAGACACTGTTGGTGTGGTTCCAGCACACCGCGACATAGATGAGAGCCGGAATACACGCGACGATAACTTCCCCGGTCAAGCTCTCGAGTGGTGGGAGTTGCACTTGTTTTTTGAGGTAGCCATAAAAAGTCCATGAAGATGCAATGGTGAGCGCTATCCATGGCACTCTGCCGTATCCAACCGTGAGTATTGCCACGCCACAGAGAGCGAAACAGACAGCAATAATTTGTGGTCTGCGAAGCTTTTCGTGCAGAACAAACACGCCGAGCACCATCGCGCCTAATGGGGCAATGAAATATCCCAGTGCAGTTTCAATGACGTGGCCGTTAACAACTGCCCAAACATAGGTTGTCCAGTTGATGGTGAGCAAAATGCTGGCCAATATGAGGCGCATCAAAATCTGTGGATCGCGCATTGTTGCAAGAAGTGGTTTTAATCTTTTTGTAACCGCCATGTATCCAACGAGCATGATTGCCGATGTGGTGATGCGCCAACCGATGAGCTCAAACGAATCGAAACCCTTGAGGTGCTTCCAAAAAATGGTGACAAGACCCCAGATGAAATAAGCACCCAAACCGAAGGTGATTCCCGATTGGAGCAAGCGCCGTGACGCATCATGTTGCGTTGCCGCGGCGTTTGGTGTCATAACGTAATCACGGTGCAAGACGCTACTCGTGAGGGCGAGATAACCTGTTCACAGTGATCACCACCACATCTTCGTGGAAGAAGCTTGTTGCTCTTGGCAAAGAGGCCCCACAATCGACCCTGAGTGGGTTGTTTGCGGCCGATGACCAACGAGCCACACGAAACACGCTTCATCTCAACCTTGGCAGCGGATCGATAATCGCCGATTTTTCGAAGCAGAACATCACCCCAGAAATTGTGAGTGCTTTGCTTGAGTTAGCCCAAGAAGCGTCAGTGCCGAGCCGCAGGGATGCGATGTTTGCCGGAGATCCAGTTAACTCGTCGGAAGCTCAGCCCGCATTGCATGTGGCACTGCGTGCTCCGAGCACACAAAAAATTGTTGTTGATGGAATAGACGTAGTGAAAGAAGTACAACAAGTGCGGCAATCGATGGCCGATTTCGCCAATGGTGTTCGCAACGGGAAAATAGTTGGAGCAACCGGAAAACCATTCACTCACATCATCAATGTTGGTATTGGGGGAAGTGATCTTGGCCCGGCACTGGTGTGGGACGCACTCTCGCAAACTCTTACGCCTTCGTTGCATTGCTCGTTTGTTTCAAACGTCGATCCAGTTGAAGTAGAAAAAGTACTTGAAGGGCACGATGCACAGTGCACATTGATCGTGATGTGCTCAAAGACTTTTTCGACTACTGAGACGCTCTCGAATAGTCGAATCATTCAGCGATGGCTTGCTGGTTCGGTAGGAGACACGGGAGTAGCGCAACATTGCGTAGTCGTGTCGGTAGAGCCACAACGCGCCACTTCCGCGGGCATTGCATTTGCGCACTCATTCAATATTTGGCCATGGGTTGGTGGTAGGTATTCAGTTTCATCTGCTGTCAACTTGGCGAACGTTGTTGCTTTTGGTTCTGACGTGTTTGATGATTTTTTAGGTGGGATGTGCGCTGTCGATAAACACTTTGTCGAAGCACCGTTGGCTACAAACATTCCCGTGATGATGGGTCTCATCAGTGTCTGGAACCGATCAATTTTGGGTCGTGAAACGCAGGCAGTAGTTCCTTATGCAACGGCAATGCGCTTGTTCGCTCCATATCTACAGCAACTGATTATGGAGAGCAATGGCAAACAGGTAGGCAGCGACAATGTCGTTGTCGCAACACAAACTTCACCCGTTGTATGGGGAAGCATCGGCACTAATTCACAACACGCATTTATGCAGATGTTGCACCAAGGAACTTCTGTGGTGCCGGTGGACTTGATTGGTTTTGCAAGAACGCCAGCAGTACACGGTGATGCACATGACTCGTTAATGGCCAACATGTTTGCGCAGGCACAGGCGCTTGCATTTGGTGCAGAATCAACAGAGCCTCAGCGAGTCATGCCTGGCAATCGCGCATCGACTGTTTTGATGGCAAGCGAATTATCGGCACAAACTTTGGGTGCCCTTATTGCCCTCTACGAGCACAGTGTGTTTGTGCAGGGTTGTGTGTGGGGTATAAATAGTTTTGATCAGTGGGGCGTTGAATTAGGCAAAAAATTGGCACAAAATATTTCTGAGCAAATTGCGCAAGGCGTTCCAAGTAGCGATCAAGACGCCTCGACTTCGCAATTATTGCAGTGGTATCTCAAACACCAATAAAACCTCTAATGTTGCGGTCATGGCCGCAAAGACATCGCAACCCGAGCGCATGATCAATTTGCTGGCCCTGCTTGTTCAGCGAACCCAACCTCTCACGTTGAAACAAATTCGCCAGGAGCTTGTCAACCAATACCCAGAAAAAGACTCGGCTGCGCGTGCGGCATTTGAACGCGACAAGGCCGAGTTGCGTGCACTCGGAATCCCGATGGACATGATCACCCTGGGCGGCGATAAGGCCGGAGAAGGTGCGTACACGGTTGATCGTCGGCAGTTTGAAATTGGTGATCTTGGGCTCAATGAAGCTGAGCGTTCGGCACTGCAGATGGCGATAGCCACGGTTCGTATCGGCGCAAGCCACGGAGATGAAGCACTGTGGAAGCTGGGTGGCGAGCGAGCGCTCGATCGACCTTCGACGAGCGTCAATATTCAGATGGATGACGAGCAATTGCCGGCTCTCGCTGCAGGAGTGATTGAACATCGCACACTTAAGTTTTTGTATAAGGGCCAACAGCGTCAAGTAGACCCGTATGGGCTCTTGTCGCGCGGTGGTTTTTGGTACATCGTTGGTTTTGATCACCTACGCAATGCTCAGCGAGTGTTTCGAGTTGATCGGATTGAGGGCGAAATTACTAACGGCGATGCACAATCATTTAGCCGACCAGAAGGATTCGATTTAGCAAAGGCTGTGCCGACAGAGTTGGAATTGCTGGCCGAGGGTGATGGTGATGATGCAATTGCAAAAGTCTTGGTGGATGTCGCACTTGCTCAACGTGTGAAAGCAGAATTTGGTGATGGCGCTGTACTGCGTGAACGAAGTGATGGAGCAATCGAGTTCGCGATCCCGTGCGCAAACATGAGTGCATTTCGTGTCTGGTTGTTTGCAATGGTGGATCGAGCCGAAGTACTGGGGCCACCGCGCGTGAGAGAACAAATAATGAGTCACCTCAAGAAGATTGCAGTGGGCAACTAATGGCGCTTCGTCGATCTCGCCGTGGCCCACGTGGGGCTGCCGAGCGCGTGGCCGGACTCATGGTCATGCTGCCGTGGCTTGTGGAACGCAAACGAGTCAAATTGTCGGATATGGCAAAACAATTTAAGTTGACGGAAGCCGAACTAGTGGATGACATCATGATGGCCTCGGTATGTGGCGTGCCGCCGTATTCTCCCGACGCGCTCATTGATGTGTTTGTGGACGAAGACGAAGTAGTCGCCGAAGTTCCATTGATGTTTTCTCGACCGTTGCAACTGAATTCAGCGGAGGTATTTGCTTTAACGGTGATGGGCAAAGCGGCACTGCGCCTGCCTGGCGCTAATAAAAATGGCCCACTGGCCACTGCGCTAAAAAAATTGCGCCCATTGTTGCCATCCGATGATGGGGTGGTCGAAGTCGATCTAAAACCAGTCGCATATCTTGAAGAATTACGCAATGCGGTAGCACCCGGTGCGCATATGTTGATCACGTACTTTACGCCAGCATCTGCTGCTCGGTCCGAGCGCACAATCATTCCGCGCAGTGTGTTTGAGCGCGGTGGACACTGGTACGTATCCGCAGACGATGACAAATCGGGCGAGCTACGTGAGTTTCGGATTGATCGAATTGAAAGTCTGAATGCAACTGGCAACTTTTCTGAGCCAGACGCGACGACGAAAAGAGTGGCCGACGGCTCTACGTGGTTTGATAACTCGGATCTGCATGTCACGCTCAGAGTCGAACCCTCTGCCAGATGGGTTGTTGAGTCGTACCCGTATATGTCACGCCAAGTCAACGCAGATGGCAGCACGCTCGTGACGATGGCTGTTGGTAGCGAACATTGGCTATCGAGATTGCTGTTGCGTGCAGGCGACGGTGTGCAAGTACTAGAGCCCGCAGAGTTGCGGGATTTGGGTAAGCGAACAGCTGCCCAGATGCTTCTGCGCTACGCCTAACTGCTATTTAGTGGCTAGCGCCTTTGTGAATGATTCGCGGTCGAAGTAGTCGCGCCACAAAGCAATTTTTCCATCGCTCACTACAAAGAGCCCTGCGATGTCGAGTTCGATCCAACGGCCATCCATCTCGAAGCGGTCAGTACGTTCGTTCATGACCACACCATGTTCCATATCACCATTGCTTACTTGATGATGGATCAGCCACTCCACTTTGGTGGCAGCGGCTAAAAAGTCGGACAAAATCTGGATCATTGCTTCTTTGCCAAACACTTTGGTGATTGGAACATTGTCGTATTCGCAGTCATCGGACACCATGTCCATTGCTGCGGTGAAGTGACTTTGCTCGATGTTTTCGATAAAGCGAGTGACGTAGTCGCTTGGGTTGGTGATGTCTTTTGTTGCAATCGAATGATCAGGCATGTTTCTAGTTTGGCAGGCTCGTCGCGTTCAAACCGACATAGCAACAATGGAAGTAGAACAAGCAGTTGTTAATGAACGATTGGTGTGATGTGGACGCCAATTGGTGATGAGAGAGTGAAGCCAGCTTCGTGTCGAGACTCTTCGTTTTCGTCACCCCAAAACCCGTATTCGTGGTTATTGCGCGCAAACAAACGACAGTCGGTTTTTACGGCACACAGCATGCACAACGAATGGGCCTTCACTTCTCGACGTACTCTGGCTTGTGGTCGTTCGGCGGTTTTGCCAAAAAAGAGTTTTGCGTAACCCTTGCAATTAGCGAGATGTGCCCAAGCGTCCAATCTTCCTTGCACAATTGACTGCTCGGGATCGCTGTCAAAAGCTTCGTAATCGTCACCCTGATACACATCGCTCATGGAAACCTCCATTGCTTTGAATCTCGTTATTTCACACTAAATGGGGTTGTACCAATAATGTCAAGTTGAGGTCAAATCTTTTTAAAAAGAATTTGAATTGGCGCGAATTGGCGCGAAATGGCTTGGCTAAAGCAATTCGGCGGCCAGACTGGCCACTTCACTGCGCTCGCAGGCAGCCAGGGCCACGTGTCCAAAGCATCGCTGACCAGCAAAGGCGTGTATGAGCACAGCCAAAGCGTTGTTTGTCTCGCCCATATACGGGGCGTCGATTTGGCTCGTGTCGCCTGTGAATACCACTTTGGTGCCCTCACCGATGCGAGTAAGAATCGTTTTGAGAGTCGTTGGTTCGAGGTTTTGGGCCTCGTCAACCACAACGAATTGTTGTTGCAGTGATCTACCGCGCAAGAAAGTGACTGACTCGAGCGTGAGTTGTCCGCGATCGGTGAGGTCATCAATAAGGCCAACTGCATCACGACTTGAGCGTTGGTCGGTGAGTGCAACGATCGCATCGTGAATTGCTGCCATCCATGGATCAAGTTTTTCGTTGAGATCGCCTGGCAAAAATCCAACATCGGCTCGACCAACAGGGACGAGTGGGCGATACACCGCGAGTCGCTCGTAGCGACGTGACTCAACGACTTGTTCGAGGCCTGCTGCGATTGCCATCACGGTCTTACCTGTGCCAGCCCGGCCATCGAGCGCAATCACCGTGACTTCGGGGTCGAGCAACAACTCGAGAGAGAAGCGCTGTTCTTTACTGCGAGCCCGCAGCCCCCACGCCTCTGGAGCATTGTGAGCCAGAACTTTGAGTTCGTTATTGACGCAGCGGGTGAGTGCAGATTGCGATCCGCTGCGAACCACCGCAAAATTGTTTTCGACAAACGGGCCAGGGGTGTTCAGCGATGAAACCTCGATGCCCCCGCTGCTGTAGAGCGAGTCAATGTTTTCGACACTGGTGTCGATGGTGACCCAACCCATAGGACGGGTTGACTGGCCAGCACCGACGGGCTGGTGCTCTTCTGCCTGTAGCCCAAGGTGAGCAGCCTTAATACGAAGGGCAGCGTCGTTCGAGATCATGCGAGTTGGCGCAACCCTGGCCTGGCCAAGGGCAGCACCGATAATGCGATTATCAGGGATTTCAGGGTCTAAACCATGCTCGATCAGGAGGTGGCGTTGAATCCCATTGACCTCAATCTGCACTGTTCCATAATCGGGTTCGTCGTGGACACGCATTGGCTGAGCAAGTGAGCCACCTGCCTTTTTTCGCAAGTCTTCGATAGTGCGAAGTGCAGTGCGTGCAGATCGACCAACGTCATCCATGCGAGTTTTTAGTCCATCTAACTCTTCAACAACAGTGAGTGGAATCACAACATCGCATCCAACAAAGTTGAGCATGCTCATTGGATCTGCAACAAGAACGGAAGTGTCAAGCACAACTCGAGTGGCTCGCGAAGTTGCAGAATCGTTCGAGAACAGACGGCGATCGGTCTCGCCGAGTGCAAGATTCTGATCAGAGTGTGAGTCGTGTGTAAGCAACGTTGCTTATTGTGCTGTGTCAACTCGAGCGGATGGTGGATGCTCGCAACTTTGATCTTGTAGGAACCCGTTGTGGATGTGGGATTCAAAGTTGTTATCAAAAATTAAACTTGCAAGTTTTCTCTCAGGGGGATTTTTGAGAACTTTTTCGTAATTTCGAGAAATTTGGGCAATTTTGGGGATTTTTTTTGAAATATTTTTAAAATATTTTTCTGGTCATATTTTTCTGAAAATTTGAGGGGTCAGCACTGGTTTTGGGATGAAGTTTTCCTGATTGTCTGTGCTGGTAACGAGATCATTGTTGCTACGTGTTGCAGATGAAAAATTGCCAGTGAAAACAAGATTTTCTCAAATTAGAGGGCTAGCAAACCCAATACCCATAAGGGTTACCTCATGTTTGGGGGAAATGCACCGTCGGAACAGTTGGCGTTGCTAAGAGGGCCGACAGCGGGGTGCGGATCGAAAAATTGTGTCTGAGCGTCGACAAATTTTTGTAGCGCGAGCAAAATTTTTGGCGAAGCAGATTTTTGGGTTTCACTTTCAAAAACTGGACGCAAAACCATTCAATACTTGCAATTTGTCTGCAGACCTACTCAAATATATGACGAAGCGGTATTCCGAAACCGAGAAAGCAAGGTAAGCAATGACAAAAGCAGAGCTCATAGATGCAGTGTCAGAAAAAGCAGGAGTCTCCAAGGCGGAAGCCGAGAAGACAATCGGAGCTTTTTTTGAACTGGTCGTAGCCTCAGCGATTAAGGGTGAGAAAGTTGCATGGCCGGGCTTTGGCTCGTTCAGCACTTCGAGCCGCAAGGCGAGAGTTGGCCGTAACCCACAAACGGGTGCACCGGTTCAAGTTCCAGCCAGTACAGCAATGAAGTTCACTTCAAGCTCAACGCTGAAGAGTGAATTGAATCCAAACCGTAAAAAGTAATACCTAACCAAGGAGAAAATCATGGCAGCAAAGCGCAAAAAGGCAGCAAAAAAAGTAGCTAAGAAGGCACCAGCAAAGCGCAAGAAGGCAAAAAAGGCCGCAAAGAAGGCCCCAGCCAAGCGCAAGAAGGCAAAAAAGGCCGCTAAGAAGAAATAAGGCCTTAGCCAATAAACAAATCGGTTCGGAGAACTGTGAGACCGGAGGGCTTTGGCCCTCCGGTCTTTTTTTATGTCAGAAAAGAGTGATGTGGTGTTGCTCTAGCCACTGAGTTGGCAGAGCAAGTAAGTCATCTGGTGTGTCGATGTCGAGTGCGAGCTCGTCATCAAAGACCGTTTCAATTGCTAGTCCAAGTTTGGTGGCCTCGGCCTTGTGAGCCTCAAAGCTTTGGGCGCCGTAGTGGCACTTGAATCCCACACCAGAAGGAATGATCAATACGTTTGTTCCGTCGCGATGTCGATCGGGCACGATCGTGACCGTATTGCTCGCAACGGTTGATTCGAGCAACTCACGAAGTCTGCGGGGCAGCGGCAAGTCGCCATGCACGATCATCACCCTGTCGAAACTCTGCGCAGCAGTCATGCCCGCCTGAACGGCCGAATTTAGTCCTGGTTCAGATTGATGCACCACGGTGGCGCCGAGCACAGTTGCCCACTGTGAAACTTCGGGATTATCGCAAACAACAAAAAGCGATGCAGGTCGAACCGATTCGATGACACCAAGGGCGGTGGTGCGAGCCAGAAGTTGACGCTGATCTGCGCTGAGCACGCTTGAGAGTCGATCTTTGGCCTGCTCAAAAGCCTTGATGGGGATAACGACAGCAATGAGAGACGCGGATCGTGCGAGCGATTTGGACGAATCGACCATTTTCGTAGCCTATTGGTGCTTGTGTCGATGTAGCCGTGCTCGCCTAACCTTGGCGACTGTGACGACTCAAGTATGTGTGGTGGGCGCAGGATCTTGGGGCACCACAATCGCCACGCTGGTTTCACAAAACACTTCGACGTCCTTATGGACAAGGCGCGTGGATCTGGCCGAAGAGATCAATACCCAACACCGCAACAGCGCGTATCTGGGTAATTACATGTTGCCGGCCGGGCTGGTGGCATCGGTGAATCTTGAACAGTTGGTGAAACACGCAGATGTGATTGCGATGGCCGTGCCTTCGCAAGGTTTTCGTCATGTTGCACAGCAGGTAGCAAAACATGTGGCCGCCGGTGTACCGATTATGAGCCTGTCCAAGGGTCTCGAGAGTGAGACATTGTTGCGGATGAGTGAAGTGCTTGCAGTAGAGATGCCAAATAATCCTCGTGCGGTGCTGAGTGGGCCAAACCTCGCTCACGAAATATTGCAAGGTCAACCCGCGGCGAGCGTTGTTGCTTGCGCCGAAGATTCGGTTGCGTTGCAGTTGCAAGAATTGTTTTCACGCCCAACATTTCGGTTGTACACAAATAGTGATGTGATCGGATGCGAAGTTGGTGGAGTAGTGAAAAACGTGATTGCGATTGCGGCAGGAATTTCCCAGGGTTTTGGCTTTGGCGACAATGCAAAAGCAACTCTGGTAACTCGCGGTTTGGCAGAAATGTCGCGACTTGGCGTTGCACTTGGTGCGCAGCCGCTTACTTTTTCTGGCCTCGCGGGCATGGGCGACATCATGGCTACGTGCGCCTCGATGCAGAGCCGTAATACCCAAGTGGGTGTGAGGTTGGGCAAAGGTGAATCAATTGCCGCGATTGTTAGCTCGATGAAGATGGTTGCCGAGGGAGTAAAAAGCTCGTCGGCTGTTGTCAAACTTGCACGACATCACGGAGTGGAGATGCCGATTGCGGAACAAGTTGCCCTTGTGTGCGAGGGCACAAAAAGCGCAGAAGAATCGTTACGAGATTTACTGTCGAGATCAAGCAGGTCTGAATAATGTCAAATACACAAGGTGTTATCTCTTCAATTTCGCTCAGTGCGCGCGTGCGGCCAGCCGCCCATGTGCTGGGTATTAGAGGTGGCGGATGGAATGCAATTGTTAATGAGCGCGGCTCTATTCGACTTAATGATGGATCGCCAGTCCTCGACTGGCACATTGCGGCTGACGACCGCTGGCACGACCCGTCGACCGAGCCGAGCGTGCGACAGACACGGCGTGCCGGTGTACCGGTTATTGAAACTCGTCTACGAATACCTGGTGGCGATGCAATTCAGCGTGTGTACGCCGTTGCAGATGCAGGTGGACTTGTTGTTATCGAGATCACAAACGAGTCGACGTTGCCAATTGCGGTTGCGTTTACGCGACCAGATCTCATTTCGTCGCGTACGCCAAGCCCGCGCGGCGCGCAAGGCATTGAGTTGCCAGTTGGCAGCGTGGTGTTTCCCGTTGCGCACAGCAGCACATTGCGAGTTGCCTTAAGTGCACCATTGAATGTCGCAAATGAAACAGCGAATGTTGATGTAGAACGCTTGCCATCATTCGAACAGCTGCAAAAGGGGTGGCTCAAGGCAGTAGAGCAAGCCGGATATGTGATCGTGCCTGAAGGTGCGGTTGCCCCTCTTGTTGCACGATTGCGCAGCGATGCATTGATCTTGAGTGGTCACGAAATTGAAGATTGGGGGATCGGTGCGGGTGGTGATTGTGCCAATGATCCGGTCGCATACATGTTGACGCTTCAAGAATTGTTGCGAATGGGCGAGAAACTCACAGGCGATTCAGCCCAAATCCGTGTTGATCACGCCGCGCGACTTGCCCAATGTGTGGAAACTTTGTTGAAAGATCATAAAAAGTCTTCCGTCCTGCCGTGGGATGTGGAGCGTGCATTGTTTGCCGCCCAGTTTGTATTTGCACGCATGGGTGAGAATCGTGCAGCCGATGATGTGGCTGCTGCGCAGTTGCGTATGAGTAGTGCGGCCGAACCACCAAACGTAATGCCAACTGACATTCGCGCAATTGCGTGGGTTGAAGAAAAGATGGTTGCGGTGCAGCGCGATGGATCGGTGCGGATTTTTGGTCGTGGCATCCCTCGACTGTGGCTTGGAGCAAATTTGGAATGTCATCGAGTATCTGCGGGCCCAATGCACACGGTGAGTTTTGGTATTCGCTGGCATGGCGAAAAACCTGCACTGCTGTGGGAGGTGTCTGGACCTGCTGGAGTCAAACTCGACGCAGGACTCTGTGATCCAACCTGGAGCTCTGTCGAACCGACAGGAGAGACACTGCTTCTAGGCTTTGCGATATGAGCAATACAAGTAATTCGCCAAGCATCTCGCCGCTGCGTCTTACTGAATGGACATCGTGCGGCGGATGTGCGGCCAAATGGGGCGCAACATTGCTCGCCGACTTGGTGAGCGACTTTCCTGCATCACTTGATCCTGCATTATTAGTAGGGCTTGCCCCTTTCGATGATGCAGCTGTGTACCAAGTATCCGATGATGTGGCCTTGGTGAGCACAACCGATTTTTTTCCGCCACTGGTAGATGACCCAGGTGATTTTGGTGCGATAGCAGCAGCCAATGCATGCAGCGATGTGTTTGCAATGGGCGGTCGCGTGGTGTTGGCCGTCAATATTGCTGCATTTCCTGAGCACTTTCCCCCAACTGCTATCGCTCAGATTTTTGCAGCAGCCGCACAAGTTGTTGCAGAGGCAGGCGGAAGTATTGCGGGTGGTCACACCATTCGTAACCCAGAGCCGATCTTTGGTCTTGCCGTGCAAGGTGTTGTCAACCCACAACGTATTTTTCGCAAGAGTGGCGCACGAGTTGGAGACATTGCTGTGATGTCAAAGCCACTCGGCACCGGCCTCGCTCTTGCTGGCGGATCAGATGCAGATAAAGCTGCAGCGATTGCGGGGATGCGCACGCTGAATCGTGTGGCATCTGAGCAACTGCAAAGTTTTGGCGCTGGTGTGCACGCGGTAACCGATGTGACGGGCTATGGATTGGCTGGCCACGGCTGGGAAATGGCAGAGCGAAGTGCAGTTGCTCTCGTTATTGAAGGCAGCACGTTGCGGGCTTATCCAGGTGCGAGGGAAGCAGCGCAAAGGGGTGTGCGAACGGGTGGAGACCCGCGTAACCGTGACTATGTAGAGGGCAACTTTGTAGATGGTGCCAACAATGATGCAGCGGCCGCGTTGTGTTTTGACCCCCAAACTTCGGGCGGTTTGCTCGCTGCGGTAGATGCACCAACTGCAGCAGCGTTACTGCAGAGCGGTACTTGGTGGCGTGCAGGCAGTTTCGTTGGTGGCGCGGTGCAGATTTCATTGCAGTGAAAGAAAAACCAACGACCCAATTAGAGCGTGTGCTGTTGCGCAAGGGCTCGTCGATTGTGATCGGTATTGACGAAGTGGGAAAAGGTGCGTGGGCCGGGCCACTGATGATCGGGGCAGCAGTCTTGTCGCGCGATGTGATTGCGAGCGATGATGCGGCAGCACTTATGGGTGGAGCGCGCGACTCAAAACAATTGTCTGAAATTAAACGAGAAGAAATGTTTGATCATGTGGCCGCAACATGCGCAGCATGGTCGATTGGGTATGTGACTCACGCCGAATGCGATGCGTTGGGAATGAATGCTGCCCAACGATTGGCCACCAAACGGGCGATTGAAAGTTTGGCAAAACAAATCGATGTAAGCAAAGCAACTGCAGTGATTGACGGTCGGTGGGATTTTGTGTCACCACATATTTCGCAGGTGGTGACACAAGTAAAAGCTGACGCATCAGTGTTGTCGGTATCGGCCGCTTCGGTGCTGGCAAAAGTTTCGCGAGACAGAATGATGCGAGAGTACGCAAACGACTATTCGCTGTGGAGCTTTGAGACCAATAAGGGCTACCCGTGCCCAAAACATCGCACTGCGCTGCAGGGGTATGGGCCATCGGCTCTGCATCGCACGAGTTGGGCGTTTATGGAGAACTTCGTGCCGTGGCTGAACCGGCAATCATCGAACCAGTTAGATCACTCGCAACACGAGCCGCAATCCCAATTGGAATTCCGATCCGCGTAAGTCGAGATTCCAATAAATCTGAGTCGTCACCAGTCGTGATCAGTGCACTTGCGACAAGTTTGGCTCGCTCAACAAGTTGTTGATGGTCTGTGGATCCATCAGGCCACGCCGCAAGCGATTGTTTGAGTGGAATAGGGAAGCGTTGTATCTGGCGACGTGAGACCGGTGGAAGTTTGATGCGCACAGCCAAGCCACCGTGCACGCTTTGTGCGGCACCAAACCACTGACAGCGACGCAGGGCACGACTAAATGGGCAGTTGGCACCCTGTGTGAATGACAGACCAACGGCAAGTGCGATCTCTTGGGTATCCATCTCGTAGCCGCCAGGAAACTCGTCAAAGCCCATCACGATTCGTCGCATGATCCACAGCGCACTTGGCCCCATGATGGGGAGCCAAAACATCTCGGCATACCGCGAGAACACATCGAACCCGACTTCATCGACAATTGGGTCCAGCCAGGGCACCACAACAAGTGTTGAATCAATGCGTAGTTCGTTCATGCCCATGTGTGTGCGCGAGTTACGCAATGTGGCTGTGTCACAGGAGAAATCCTGCTCGTCGTTAAAACCCGACTAGAACGGTAGGGTATTGGGCGGAGGATTCGTCACTTATATGGCTGGTTTTAGAGACCTACTTGCACAAGCAAAATCGCAAATTGTTGAAGTAGACACTGCTGACGCTGCTGCTCGCTTGGCGACCGGCACAACGCTTGCGCTGGATGTGCGCGAGCCTGACGAATTCGAGCAGGGCACCTTGCCACTGTCGATCCATATTCCTCGTGGTCACCTCGAAGCACAGATCGAGAGCAAGATCACCGATAAAGATGCGCCAATTGTGGTGTATTGCGCAGGCGGAGTGCGTAGCGCATTTGCTGCCAAGACGTTGCAAGAACTTGGCTACACAAATGTTGTCTCGATGGCTGGTGGTTTTGGCAAATGGAAAGACGAGGGTCGCCAGTGGGGCACTCCTGCCTCATTGACTGCAGAGCAACGCAATCGTTATCAGCGACATATTTTGTTGCCAGAAGTAGGTGTTGAGGGTCAAGCAAAGCTGCTTGCGAGCAAAGTGTTGTTGTTGGGTGCGGGTGGGCTTGGAAGCCCAGCAGCGTTGTATTTGGCTGCCGCCGGCGTTGGCACAATTGGCATTGTCGACATGGACGAAGTGGATGCCAGCAACTTGCAGCGTCAGATTTTGCACAACATTGATCGCATCGGTGATCGCAAGGTTGACTCGGCAAAAAAGACACTGACCATGCTCAACCCCGATGTAGACGTTGTCACGTACGACACACGCTTGGACGCAAGCAACATCATGGACATCATCTCTGGTTATGACGTGATCGTGGACGGCGCGGACAACTTTCCGAGTCGCTATGTGCTCAATGACGCAAGCGTCAAGCTTGGTATTCCAGTTGTGCACGGATCAATCTTCAGGTTTGAAGGAATGGTCACCGTATTTGATCCGAAGAATGGGCCGACATATCGCGACATGGTTCCAGAGCCGCCGCCAGCCGAACTTGCTCCAAGTTGTGCAGAAGCAGGTGTACTCGGAGTTTTGCCAGGAATTGTTGGCTCAATTCAAGCGCTTGAAACAATCAAGTTGCTGCTCGGTTTGGGCGAGTCGTTGATCGGCCGCATCCTTGCTATTGACACAACAGAAATGGAATTCCGCACGTTCAAATTACGCGTGGATCCAAGCAATCAAGTGACATATGCCAACCGTGAACGCATCGAAGTGCGTGATCTGGATGGCCTATGTGCACCTTGGCTCTCGCACTAATTGCGTAGTATTTAGGGCGTGCTAGCGCGATCGTTTGCCATTGTTGGCGCAGGCTTTTCAGGTGCCGTAGTCGCCAGACAACTAGCCGAAGCAGGTCATACCGCGACCGTTTTCGACACCCGTGATCACGTTGCTGGCAACTGTCATACCGAGCGCCATAAAACTGGCGTCATGGTGCACACCTATGGACCGCATATTTTTCATACGCAACACGAACATGTGTGGGAGTTCATTACGCGCTTTGGGTCAATGATGCCGTATCGCCACCGGGTGCGTGCGATGGTGGGCGATAAGGCGTTTCAGATGCCGATGAACTTGACGTTGATCAACGAGTTTTTTGGCACCAATTTTTCGCCGGCCGAAGCCGAGGCGTTTATTGCCACAAAAGCAGATTCGACGATCACAAATCCTGCTTCATTTGAAGATCAGGGCCTGAGGTTTGTGGGTCGCGAATTGTATGACGCATTTTTTGCGGGATACACAAAAAAGCAGTGGGGCGTAGATCCAACCGAGTTGCCCGCAAGCATCCTCGCGCGCTTACCGCTTCGGTTTACCGCTGATGACTCATACTTCAATCATCCGCATCAGGGGATCCCTGAGCACGGCTACACGCCGATTGTGCAGGCAATTCTCGACCATGAAAACATCAGCGTGCACCTGTCGACACGTTTTGAGCGTGAGCAGGCGAGCGAATACGACCACGTTGTGTGGACTGGCCCTATCGATGCATATTTTGGTTTTGAATTTGGTCGGCTTGCATATCGAACACTTGACTTTGAGCAACATGTATCCGATGGAGATTTTCAGGGTTGCCCGGTGCTGAATTACTGCGACGAGCAAGTGCCGTTCACGCGAATCACCGAACACAAACATTTTGCACCTTGGGAAAATCATGATCAGACCGTGACCTACACCGAATATTCACGACTGTGTGGAGACAACGACACTCCGTATTACCCGATTCGGTTGGTGAAAGAGACTGATCAATTGGTCAATTATGTGCATCAGGCTCGGGCTCAGAAGGGTGTCACTTTTTTGGGTCGCCTCGGCACCTATCGTTATCTCGACATGGATGTCACTATTCACGAAGCTTTGGCTGCAGCGACAGCAATGTTGAAGGCGCTTGAGAGCAATCAAGACATCCCACAGTTTTTCACCGATCCGTTGGGTGGGGCAAAGCACTGATGCAATCAAATTTGTTGCAACGTCTTGTATTGCCAACGCCGACGACACCAGAGCCGCTGTTGTATGCGCGCACGAGCGGCGAAGTCCGATTGGTGGAGGGCGGGGCGGTACTCGCTGACGGTGGCGCACTGAGTTTCGATACATCGTTTGGTGTGTTTGCCGCCGGCCGCTGGCGCCGAGTGAGCCAAGTCAACAACTTGAGTGTCAGTGTGCGTGCTTCTGGTGTAGGTATTGCCGAAGTTGTGGTGGTGAACGGTAAGACAGAATCGGTTGTTGCAACAGCACAATTGCCGCGCGGTGAAGGGTCTCCGACGAGCGTGATACTCACAGTTCCCGACTTGCAGGCGTCAGCAGATGGCACGTACTACGTGCGGGTCACTGCGGTTGGTGGTGAAGTGTGCATGACAGGTGGAGAGTGGGTTACTCAGGATGCTCCGCGACACGAAGTGCGCATGTCGTTGTCGATCACGACGTTTAATCGTCAGGAATATGTTCGAAAGACAGTGCATAACGTTCTCGATTTGGTGCGCGACAATGCCGCCCTCAATGGCAAAGTGCGAGTGCTCGTCGTTGATAATGCACAAAATGTGACATTTGATGCGGCCGCAGACGCGCCGCTTACAGTGATCCCAAATGGCAACCTGGGTGGTGCGGGTGGTTTCGCCCGCGGCCTGATTGAACTTCGCAAGGCAGGCTGGGCGACGCACGTGTTGTTCATGGACGACGACATCACACTCGAGCCAGAAGCGATTGTGCGCACGATGTCGTTGTTTGCCTACGCCAAAGATGCGCGACTCTGCGTGCACGGCGCAATGCTCTCTGAAGAACGTCCGTGGCTGCAATTTGAGGCTGGGTCACAGTATTCGTGGCGTTCCATCTATCCGTTGCAAGCACTCGGCCGCGAGGACGACATGCGAGAGCGATCGGTTGCTGTGCAAGATGCAGCCGAGGTTCCATTTGACTACACCGCATGGTGGTACACCGCGTTTCCAATCAACATCACCAACGAAAATCCGTTGCCTGTATTTGTGCGTGGAGACGATGTTGCGTTTGGACTCATGCACACCGGCAAGCACTCGATCACACTCAACGGAGTGATTGTGTGGCATGCGGACTTTGGTTTGAAAAATAATCCGTCTTCATTGTTTTATGAATCGCGTAACTTGGCACTTGTCGACACGCTGGTGTTTGATAAACACACGTGGTGGAACCTGGCTTATAGATTTTCGTCATTTGGGTTCCGTAATCTTTTCTCGATGCGTTATGCATCAACCGAATACATGCTGCGCGGGCTCAACGCATATCTGGCTGGTCCAGCGGAGTGGATGAAGATTGATCACGCCGCACTGCACGATGAATTGCGTGTGTGCGCAGAAGAAAAGCCAGCGCCACTTTCGGCCGAACTTGCCGCAATCACGCCACGCCAACCACGACACAAAGCGTTGCGTGCCTTCGGGTTTTTGTTTGCCGTCGTGCTGGTGGGCGGGTACATCGTTCCCAAGCCATTACGGCTGAAGAAGTATGGCGTTGGCCCAATTGATGCCCGTGCTGTCGGTGTGGCCACACTGCGCAATCGGATTTTGTATCGTCACGATCGCATTGCCGATGGATACACAGTTGAGCGTGACGCGAAGAGGTTTTTCAAACTGTTGCGTGAGGTTGTGAAGTCGATCTTTATGATCGCCACGTCATACAAGCGACTGAAGCGTGAATATCGAGAGGCATATCCGACGATGGTCAGTAATGCTGCGTGGGAAGAGCGTTTTACGTCAGCTTTGAAGCACTGAGTAAAGCTAGCCATGTCAGGCGGTTGATTGTGCCTGTTTGTTTTAAACCAACGCTCTTCTGAAAACGCTTAACTTGACGTGTAGTGCCTGCGCCATAGATGCCATCTGCACGAATCTTGACTTTGAGGACTCTGGCCAGAGCGGTTTGCGCAGTAGCGACTGTTGCGTGTTTGGTGCCCTCAAAGAGAACGATTGTTGCTGGGTCGATGCCCAACACTGCCAACACGGCTTCATCGGCGACGCCGTCGATTGGTAGAGCGGCATTTGTTTCAAGAGTTTTGATGAGTTCAATAGTGCGTTTTCCAAGAATTCCATCAACAACAACGCGTTTTTTCTTTGGCAATTTGAAGTATGTATTGGGCGCATTTTGCAGCCTCTTGACTTTCTTGCCGCGATCGCCCTTGGCCATCGGTGCGCCAAGTGGTACCACCGGTGCAACTCCGTTAGTAATGATGTTCTGTGCTCGCAGTGCGTCCAATTGATTGCGTATAAACAATGTAAATTCGCTGCGACCTGTGGTCGTGAGATGAACATCATCACTAAACCATCGGTTTTGCGAAGGCGCAC
The DNA here is from genome assembly GCA_947458565.1 of Acidimicrobiaceae bacterium. Classification (GTDB taxonomy): domain Bacteria; phylum Actinomycetota; class Acidimicrobiia; order Acidimicrobiales; family Ilumatobacteraceae; genus UBA3006. Next base: position 8 of record CANGZK010000005.1, on the reverse strand, counting down.
TTGATGCT
>CANGZK010000004.1 GCA_947458565.1 Acidimicrobiaceae bacterium | reverse complement strand
GTCCGCTGCGTGACCGCAGACAGGCACGATCACTGCACCATTGATCATGTAAAAATTGAGATACGGAACTTGCACGCGCTCACCGTGATACTCGATTACTGGCAAAACAGGAATTTCGTGCATTGTCACGCCAAAAGATTCAGCAACCTTGCGGTTTTCTTCAAGACGCAGGTGATCGCTCATTGATTTGTCGTTGCATGTCTGAAAAACCATCGTGCGCGGAGCAATAAAGATCGCAACATTGTCCACATGCCCGTCAGTATCGGCATCCATCGACAATCCGTGTGGAAGCCACATCACTTCGTTCAAATCAAACTCACTGCGCAATTGTTGTTCAATCTGAGCCTTGTTCAAGTGCGGGTTGCGATTTGGGTGCAACAAACATTGCTCGGTTGTGGCTAGCAAGCCTGCACCGTCGGACGTGATTGATCCACCTTCAAGCACCATGTCGATATTGCGCACCGGATGACCAGCGTGTTTGGCCCATGCACTTGCAACGGCAGCGTCTTTATCAAACGGCACAAACTTTTGGCCCCAGCCATTAAATATCCAGTTGCCTGCAAAACGCTCATTGCCATCAAATACATAAATTGGGCCTGAGTCTCTAAACCACGAGTCATCAATTGGGAGTGCGACCACGTCGACTGTTGAGCCACACAACTCTGCTGCATACTCAGCTTCTTGCTGATTTGCAATCATCGTTACGGGCTCGTAACCCGAGATCGTGCGTGCTAACGCAGCGTGTGCTGAGCGTGCTTCGTCAAGATGATCGCCGTACACGTCGTCACGAGTTGGCCATGCAATTACTGTGCGTTCGTGAGGAGCAAACTCTCCTGGCATTCTCGGCATTAGTTGCCCGACGTCGTGCCATCAAACGTGGTTAAGCCGCGATACAACTCTGGGCGCCGGTCGCGAAACAAGCCCCAGGCGCTGCGCATCTTGCGGTTTTCGCTGCAATCAATTGTTGCTACCAAAACACCCTCGTCAGTGCGATTTGCTTCCGCAACTTTGGCGCCGAGTGCATCAGTGATAAACGAAGATCCATAAAACGTGATTTCTGTTTGTTCGCCAACTTCGCGACCAATGCGATTGGCCGCAACAACAGGAACCATATTGGCTCCGGCATGCCCTTGCATCACACGTTGCCAATGATGTGCAGAATCCCACGAAGGGTTTGGAGGTTCGCTACCGATAGCCGTTGGATACAACAACACGTCCGCACCTTGCAGTGCCATCGATCGCGCGCATTCTGGAAACCATTGATCCCAGCAAATTCCAACACCGATTGCTCCATGTCGTGTCTTCCAGACACGAAACCCAGTATCACCAGGACTGAAATAATACTTTTCGCTGTAACCGATGCCGTCTGGAATGTGGCTCTTGCGATAAATGCCCATCACTGTTCCATCTGCATCGATCATCGCAACGGTGTTAAACAAGGCTTCGTTGGCGCGTTCAAACACGCTGATTGGCAGAACAATACTGAGTTCTTTTGCCACGCGTTGAAAATGGGCAATTGTCGGATGTCCGTCAATAGGCAGTGCAAGATTGAGATGTTTTGGATCAACGTCCTTGCAAAAATAGTGTCCCTCAAAAAGCTCAGGGATTAATACAACCTGTGCACCCTGCGATGCAGCTTGACGCACAAGACGCTCGGCGGTTGCAATATTCGTCGCGATGTCAGTCGACATCGACATCTGAACTGCACCGACTTTGAGCATTGTGATCAGCCCAGTGCAGACGTGATTGCAGCAATTACTTCTGGCGCGTCTGGTGCGACTTGCGGACCAAACCTTGCAACGACTTTGCCATCACGACCGATCAAGAACTTTTCGAAGTTCCAACGAATATCGCCGGTGTACCCCTCGGCATCCGGCGAGGTCACCAATGACTCGTACAGAGCGTGGCGTGCATCACCGTTGACATCAACTTTCTCACTCAATGGAAAATCAACGCCGTACGTTGTGGAGCAAAACTCTTGGATCTCTTGTGCATTTCCTGGCTCCTGGCCCATGAACTGATTGCATGGCACGCCAAGCACGCTGAAACCCTTTGCCGACAAATCGGAGTGCAACTGTTGCATCGCTGTGTATTGCGGTGTCAAACCACACTTGGATGCAACGTTGACAATCAAAGTCACTTTGCCAAGCACATCGTCAAATGGGCTGCCTGCACCAGTGAGGCGTGCAATCTTGGTTTCATATACCGACATGTTGGCTCCTTGCGAATGTGACCTCGACTGAGGTCTGGCAATAATCGTAACGGTAACAATCGTAACGGCGGACGCTCACCTGCTACACAAGATGCATGCCACGCCACACATTTGATGCCGCTTTTTTCAAGCGCTTCTATTCAACTAGCCCTGTCCACAGCCGCACCAAGGTCAACACACTCGCCACTGCCGTACATGCGATGTGTCAATGGTGGGAAGTGCCTGTGAGGTCTGTGCTCGATGTCGGTGCAGGTCTTGGTTATTGGCGAGATTGGTATGCAACTACTCATCCAAAAGTAAAACGATTGTCAGTTGACATCAGCGAACATGCTTGTGAAAAATACGACCATGAATGTCATGACATCGCCTCATGGTTTCCAACACGACAATTTGACCTCGTTGTTTGCCACAGCGTGTTGCAGTATCTCAACGACAAGCAGGCTGTTGCAGCGATTGGCAATTTGGCAAAAGCAACTCGTGGCGTGTTGTACTTGGAAGTACCGACATCGGCCGACTTGCGCAATGCCGTCGACAAAAAGACCACCGACTTAAATATCTATGCGCGCACCGGAGATTGGTATCGCAAGCGACTCAATCGGCACTTTGTCCAAGCTGGCGCTGGTTTGTGGGTTGCGCGTGGCAGTGGCACAACTCTGTACGAGCTTGAGCGTTCGCGCTAAGAGCGCTATTACTAGCTGCGTTTAGCGACTGCAGTCCAAACGGTGCTCGTGAGTCCCGCTGCAATGAGTGCTTTCAACAAATCGCCGATCAAAAATGGAGCAACGCCAAGACTGATTGCATTTGTATCGCCATTTGCTAGTGGCACATTAATTTTGTGTGCCAACCACGTTGCACCAAATGCATAAATAATTGTTGATCCGAGCAGCATCGCTGGCAATGATGTTGCAAAGTTTCTGTCCTGCTTTTTCTCTGCAAGATATCCAATTGCGCCAGCTGCAACCATGAATCCAACGAGGTAACCGAGTGTCGCACCAGTTCCAGACTCCCATCCACCTGCCCCACCCGAATAAAAAGGCAAGCCAGTAAGTCCTGCGAACCAATACACGAGTTGGCTCAAAGCACCGCGTCGCATACCAAGTACTGCTCCCGCAAGAAGGACCGCAAATGTTTGGCCAGTAAGCGGCACCGGCGTAAACCCAAGTGGAATTTCGATCTGTGCAGCAAGCGCCGTCAGCAAGGCAAACCCAAAGACAAGAACAACATCTTGCGTAAGAGCAGATGCGCGCGTTGCACGCTTTGGCAACAAGTCAGCCAATACGCGAGTTGGAGAGATTGTGAGAGGTGCTGTCGTAGTCGTGTTCATAGCGCACCACGCTACCGATGCGTGCGTGTCTTTTGGAACATTGCTGTATGGCCAGTTGTTTATGCGCCTTGCTATTACTTTTTGCGCCTAGCCTTTATGTATGGGGCGCTATTTATGGATCAAGTAGTCAAAGAAGCCTTTGCACTTGCCGAACGGTCGGCCGAGGCTATCCGAGCGCAATGCGGTGACCGCCATGATGTCCTCGTAGTTCTCGGGTCGGGTTGGGCAGATGCCGTAGGCCTTCTCGAAGAAATTTCATCAACACCAGTGCAATCAATCAACGTTGCAGACATTCCGGGATTCACTCGCCCATCGGCCATCGGCCATGGTGGTGCACTCAAGTCGATCACTATCGGTTCTACACGCGTATTGCTACTCACCGGCCGCACGCATTTGTACGAAGGTCATGGAGTGCACGCAGTTGTACACGGCGTGCGCGTCGCACATGCACTTGGATGCAAAATCGCATTGCTCACAAACGGCGCAGGTTGCTTGCAAAAAGAGTGGACCATTGGCGAGCCCGTAGTGATCAAAGATCACATCAACATGACGGGTCACTCTCCGCTCACGGGCGACAACCCGCCATCACCACATGCTGGCCGCTTCGTTGATCTCACCGATGCGTACAACTCATCACTGCGCTCACTCGTGCGCAATGTTTCTCCAGAAATCAATGAGGCTGTCTACTTTGGTTTTCACGGACCACATTTTGAAACGCCAGCAGAAATTCGCGCGATCGCCACGCTTGGCGCCGACATGGTTGGCATGTCAACCGTGCTCGAAACCATCGCTGCACGACACTTGGGTATGCGAGTGCTCGCACTCTCGCTCGCTACAAACCTTGCAGCAGGCATCAATCCACAGCCTCTGTCAGGTGAAGATGTATTACAGGTCGGCAAAGAGTCAGCTCAACGAGTTGGCGCACTATTGCGCGACGTGCTGAAACAAATAGATACAACGAAAGCGACAGAATTTTCATGAGTACCCCACAAGACCTTCTTGCAATCACTCACGCCTGTGTTGTCACCGTCGACGCCGTGGGCACCATTGTCAACGACGCAACGATCGTGGTCGGTGCTGACCGCAAGATCCGTGCAATTGCCGCTGGAGCACTCGACCACACTGCACCTACTGTGATCGATGCCAAGGGTGGCATTGTTATGCCGGGCATGATCAACGCTCACACGCACATGGGTATGACGCTGTTTCGCGGCCTCGGCGATGACATGAACTTGGAAGATTTTCTTGGTCGTCTCATGCCAGCAGAGATCGCAGTGCTGTCCCACGATGCTGTTGTAGCCGGCACCGAACTTGCCGCACTTGAATCACTGCTGGGCGGCATCACCACCGCCCTTGACATGTATTACTTGCCAGATGCAGCGCTTGAAGTTGCAGCACGCTCGGGCTTGCGCATTCACTGCGGTCCAAACCTGCTTGAGTCTGACGGGCCAGAGCCATTGCCAATTGCCAAGCGCATGGCTTGGGCAAACGAGTGGCTCACCGATTCAAAAAAGCGTGAGCAAGAGCTCTCATTGCCAAATGGTTTTGATTCACTCAACTGGCTGAGCCCGCACAGCACATATTTGCTTGGCGAAGAACACCTCAACCAGATCTCCGCACTCGCCAAACAACACGGTGCTCACATTCATGTGCACGCTGCTGAGACAGTTGGCGAAATGTCGCTCGTCTCAAAACGACACAATGGTCGCACACCGATCCAAGTGCTTGCCGACACGCAGTTGCTCACAAATGCGGTCCTCGCCCATGGTGTGCATTTAAATGACGCTGACATTGCGATGATTGCGCAACATGGTGCAACGGTCACGCACTGCCCTGCATCCAACTACAAGTTGGCAAGTGGTACTGCGCGCATTGTTGAGTTGCACAAGCAAGGCGTCAATGTTGCTCTTGGTACCGACGGTCCGGCTTCGGGCAATGACATCGACTTGTGGCTCGCCATGCGTCTTGCGGGGTACGTACAAAAAACCGCTACATCAGACCCGACCGTTTTGCCGGCTCTCGATGTATTGCGAATGGCCACAATTAACGGAGCCAAAGCACTACACATTGATCACCTCGTTGGCTCGCTCGAAGTTGGCAAGTATGCCGACCTAGTCGTGCTCGATGCATTTTCTCCATCTCTCACACCAGTGTTCGATCCGCATGTTGCCGTTGTTGCCGCCGCGGGCCGTGGCGACGTCTGCCATGTGGTTGTTCACGGCCAAATTGTTGTGCGCGATCGCAAGGCACTCAATATCAATGCTGCAGCCGTAGTTGATCGTGTCAACAAACTGACCCCAGTGATTTTGGCATCAGTCGCCCGCAACTAGTGTTGGCGTATGGCCACAACAACTCCAACAATTGATTGGCAAAAACTGCGTGCTGCCGCCCGCGAAGCACAGCAACATTCGTATGCCCCATACTCAAAGTTTCGGGTAGGTGCAGCAGCGCTCATTGACGATGGTCGCATCATCCCTGGATGCAATGTAGAGAATGCGTCGTACGGACTCACACTCTGTGCAGAGTGCGCAATCTTGGGGGCGCTCCACATGAGTGGCGGAGGACGCATCATTGCGGTTGCATGTGTTGGCAACGACACCGACGTCACTCCATGCGGACGTTGCCGCCAACTGTTGTGGGAACACGGTGGCCCAAACTTGTTAGTTGATGTCGAGGGTACACCCACCCCGCTGAGCATCTTGTTGCCAGCAGCATTTCCAGAGCATTCCAACTTTGAAAACCCGAGCGCATCATGACGGCACCTTCAGAACTCCTTTCACCTCAACAACTACAGGCATTCAACGACGACGGATATTTGGTCTTGCCAAATTTCGTTGATGACGCAGCATGTCTGACGTTGCGCGAACGTGCACTGCAACTTGCCAAAGACAATGTGCCTTCACCCCAAGAAGCCACCATCTTTACTGCAGACTCCACTGCACAACATGCTGCTGATGAATACTTTTTGACAAGCGGAGACAAAATCCGTTGCTTCTTTGAAAAAGATGCGTTCGACGAACACGGTGTGCTGCGCTCTGAAGCACACCTTTGCCTCAACAAACTCGGACATGCCATGCATGATCTGGATCCGGTGTTTAGCGCGTTCAGCCGCACGCCCCAGATGGCTACCGTTGCAAAACAAGTTGGATTAGTTGACCCATTGCTCCTGCAGTCGATGTACATTTTTAAACAACCACGCATCGGTGGCGAAGTAAACAGTCATACAGATCACACATTTCTGTGGACAGAACCGCAAAGTGTGATCGGTTTTTGGATAGCCATTGATGATGCAACAACAGAAAATGGTTGCATGTGGGCCTTGCCAGGCGGACATCGCATTCCCGTCAAGTCGCGTTCAAAGTTAAATGCTGCTCGCACCGCAACAATCACCGATGTATTTGATCAGGATCCATATCCAACCGAAGGTCTCGTGCCTCTCGAAGCATCGCGCGGCACGCTCGTGCTACTCAATGGCACATTGCCACACCGGTCTGGTCCAAACTTGAGCGACAAACCTCGTCACGCATACACCGTTCACGTGATTGATGGTCAGGCAAACTATCTTGACGACAACTGGTTGCAGCGCCCACAACTGGCAATGAGCGGCTTTAGCAACTAGCTATTTGCTATTTGCTATTTGCTATTTGCCTTTTGCTATCTAACTAGTAGCTCTGCAATCTGCAATGCGTTGAGTGCAGCGCCCTTGCGCAAGTTGTCGTTGGAGATGAACATCACAAGTCCATGATTGCCATCAACGCTCAAGTCTTGACGAATGCGACCAACGTAACTTGGGTCTTTGCCGGCAGCCATCAACGGTGTTGGCACATCGGCCACAACTACACCTTGGGCTGTTGCCAAGATCTCGTGTGCACGCTCGGCTGTAATCGGGTGCGCAAACTCGGCATTGATGCTGAGCGAGTGACCGCTAAACACTGGCACTCGCACACATGTGCCAGATACTCGCAAATCTGGAATGTGCAGGATCTTGCGACTTTCATTACGCAACTTTTGTTCTTCATCAGTTTCAAACGAACCGTCATCCATCATTGATCCAGCAAGTGGCAACACGTTAAATGCAATCGTTTGCGAAAACTTGACTGGCTTCGAAAACTTGATTGCTTCACCGTCGTAGGTGAGTTTGCCAGCATCTGCAACACCCTCGCGTGTCTGATTTTCAAGTTCGGCAACACCTGCACCGCCGGCACCGCTCACTGCCTGATACGTACTGACGATTAGCCGCACAAGTGTTGCTTCATCATGCAGAGCTTTGAGCACCGGCATCGCAGCCATAGTGGTGCAGTTTGGGTTTGCAATGATGCCCAACTTTGCAGCAGCAACGTCGCCGGGATTGACCTCAGAAACAATCAATGGCACATCGTCATTCATGCGCCAAGCAGATGAGTTATCTATCACCATCGCTCCAGCATTTGCATACTTTTCGGCAAGTGCTCGAGAAGTCGTTGCTCCAGCCGAGAACAGCACTACGTCCATGCCGCTTGGGTCGGCAGTAGTTGCATCTTCAACGGTGATTGTTCTTCCATTCCATTCAATGGTCGTGCCAGCGGAACGCGCCGATGCAAACATCCGCAGTTCATCGACCGGATAGTTGCGCTCGGCCAGCAACTGTCGCATCACGGTTCCCACCATTCCAGTGGCTCCAACTAGTCCTACGCGCATAACGTCAGTTTAGTTGTCAGACCTTGTCGATAAGCCAGTCATTTACTTGTGTCGGCGTGAGGTTGCTTCCGCACAAAATTGTGGCAAGGCGCATCTTTTTTAGGTGAGCATGTTCAAGAATTGCAGAGACTCCGGCAATACCTGCTGGCTCGATGATCAATCCAGCCTTGTCGAATACCAACTTCATCGCGCGCTTCAGACCGTCTTCTGACACCAACAACACATCGTCAACAAGACCTTTCATGTCATTGAGAGCCTCTGGCACCGGAGTACGCACTGCAATGCCGTCGGCGATGGTGTTGGCAGATGATCGTTCGATCACTGTTCCTGAACGCCACGATGCCTCCATTGCATCGGCAGTCGCACTGGAAACACCAATAATCTGCACGTCAGGTGCAACATGTTTGATGTATCGCGAAACGCCACCGATCAAGGCGCCGTTGCCAAGCGGCACAAGCACTGCATCAAACGTGCGCTGCTGCATCAATTCAACTGCAATAGATCCAGCACCTTCAGAGATTGCAATGTCGCGACCGTCTTCAACAAAATAGGAACCAGTCTCGGCACAGAACTTTTTTGCATTCTCTTTGGCCGCATCAAAATTGTCGCCTACTTGACGCACTTCCGCACCCATCGAGCGCATTCGATCAACTTTGAGTGGATTGGCATTGGTTGCACAATAAATAATCAGCGAGCGCTTATGTGCCCTGCACGCAAACGCCATCGCTTGCCCGAAATTGCCCGCGGTTGCACACACAAGATCTCGCCCAGCGAGCGCAGCGACATTTTCTTGCATAAAAAAATCTGCGCCACGACCCTTAAAACTTCGGATGGGATTTGGGGTTTCAACTTTGAGAGTGAGCGCACACCCCAATTCGGTAGACAGTGATTCGCAGTCGAACTGCGGAGAATGCAAAAAGACCGGGTCAATCGTGCGTGCCGCACGCTCAATGTTTTCAATCGAAAGGCGGTGTGCGGTCATGATCCCCGCACAGTAGCGGCGAGCCACCAATGACTGCGATTAACTCGCTTCAATACCTTCACCTGCACATTCGAATGCGAAACATGACGCACCTGAAACGGAGAGTGATAAACGGTGATATCTGTCAATGATTTTTGACTGTGATCAATAATGTCTTGCAATACTTCGTCGGGGCTCAACCTGTTTGCCTGCCAACCAAATCGTGTTGCCCACCTCGCACTCGAAATCCGTTTTCCTATTGCTGGCATGCGCCACAACAAGCGAACGAGTATCCCGGCTGGAATCAAAAACACATCGCTGATCACCCACGAGCGATAGTTGAGAATGACGGTTCCACCAGAGCGCGTAACTCGTATTGCTTCACGCGTCAGACCGAGCGCGTCATTGCGTTGGCAGTGCTGCAAAGTGATGTACGAAAATGCAACATCTACAGAGTCGTCGCCAAGCCCAAGCGTGCTTCCGTCTTGGACATGTGTAGTTGTCAGTCTGTCTGCACGACCATGTTTGCCCACAGTCTCACGACAGCGCTCCAAAAATGCAGCATCCACATCAGCGGCAATTACGTGTGCACATTGCTCGGTAAATGAAGCCGTCATTCGACCAATCCCGCTACCGATTTCGAGCAAAGTCAATGGAGCAAGCCGTTTTGCTTCAAAACCAAATTGATGCATGTAGCGCTTTACTTCTTTGTCGCCTGTGGTCACAAACTCTTCAAGGGTCAGTTCGCTGCCAGTTTCATTGTTAAACACCCAACCAGTTGAGCGCACAATCTCGTCGGCAGATCCACCCACTTCGGTGCGGTTGCCTGCGCTGCGCCAGGGTACAAATTGGGCGCGTTTTTTTGCACCGCGCTGATTCATCATGATCCGTTACAACCTACTTGCGTTCGGGCAACGGAGCTGAGTAATCCTCACCACTGTCCAAGCCAAAGGCTGTGTGCAATGCTCGCACTGCTGTGTCTAGCTTGGATCGCTCGACAACAACCGAAATACGAATTGTCGATGTCGAGATCATCTCGATATTGACACCGTTGTCGGCCAAAACCCGAAACATCTTTGCTGCCACACCAGGGCTCGACTTCATCCCAGCACCAACCAACGACAACTTGACAATGTTTTCGTCTTTGTTAATGCCCTTTGCCCCAACTTCTTTGCCGACGTTTACCAATATCGGCTCTGCGGTTGCAATGTCACCAACAGGAAGTGTGAATGAGATGTCGGTGGTGCCATCAATTGACGTGTTCTGCACGATCATGTCAACGTTGACATTTGCCTTTGCAAGAGATTCAAACAAGAGTGCCGACACGCCTGGGCGATCGGGCACACCAAGCAATGTCATCTTGGCTTCGCCCACATCGTGAACAACTCCAGAAATAATTGGATCTTCCATTTTTGTTTTCCTCTCGTCGTCAGCACCAAGAACCCAGGTGCCTTCTTCTAACGTGAAACTTGATCGAACATGGATTGGCACATTGTGATTACGCGCAAATTCAACTGAGCGCAGTGCCAACACTTTGCTTCCTGCTCCAGCCATCTCGAGCATTTCATCAAAACTCAATTGCTTAATTTTGCTTGCTTGCGAAACCAGCCGTGGGTCTGCGGTAAACACACCAGTCACGTCGGTATAGATCTCGCACACATCGGCTTTTAGCGCTGCGGCAAGTGCAACTGCAGTTGTGTCGCTACCACCACGACCAAGTGTCGTGATCTCGCGGTCGGTACTTACACCCTGAAAACCTGCGACGACAGCAACCTTGCCAGCAAGTAATGCTTCGCGAACTCGATCACCCTTGATCTCCAAAATCTTCGCTTTGGTGTGAGATGTATCGGTAATGATGCCGACTTGACTTCCAGTGAAACTCACCGCGTCACAACCCACATCGTGCAGTGCCATGCACAGTAATGACATCGAGATCCGCTCTCCAGTTGTGAGCAGCATGTCCATCTCGCGGCCTTGCGGGTTGCTCGAAACCTGCCGCGCGAGTTCTACAAGATTGTCCGTGGCTTTGCCCATTGCCGACACAACGGCAACAACGTCGTGACCCTTGGCTCTGGCGTCGGCTATTCGGCGTGCAACGTTGCGCATTCGGTCTGGATCGGCAACCGAAGTGCCACCATATTTTTGAACGAGGAGCGCCACAGGGTCTTTACGCTACCCCTACGCGAGTATCCTTTTAAAACTATGGGCACAGACAAACGAATTCGCAAAAAAGAAAACCGTCGCCAAAGGCTTGACCAGTTAGCCAAATCAGATCAAAAGCGAAAGGTGCGCAAGAACATCATTCGTGCCCTCACCGTTGTAGGTGTGATTGTTGCAGTTGTTGTGATCATTCGTGTTTCGGGTGGTACCACGGGTAGCTCCACTGCACAAACAGACACCACGGCTGTCGTCGATTTGGGTGGAAGCACCGTTGCGCCGACACTTGAAGGTCGCGAAATTACCGGCGATACTCCGTGCCCAGCAGCAGATATGTCGGAAACTCGCGTTTCCAAATTTGAAAAAGCTCCACCGATGTGTCTCGTAGATGGCAAAACCTACACCGCGATCGTCCTGACAAATAAGGGTGACTTCTCAATTGTTCTTGACCCAATCAAAGCGCCTCTTGCCACCAACAGCTTTGTTCTGCTCGCCCGCTACAAATATTTTGATGGCACCAAGTGTCACCGTGCCATGACTGATTTTGTTGTGCAGTGCGGCGACCCAACCGCAACTGGCACGGGTGGCCCGGGTTATACATTCGCCGATGAACTTCCTGCGCAGGGTGAATACAAAATCGGATCCATTGCAATGGCTAACGGTGGCCCAAACACCAACGGCAGTCAGTTCTTCATTATCACCGGCGAAAACGGTGCGACGCTTGATCCCAACTACACATTGTTTGGCCAAGTCACAGATGGTTTGGATCAAACGATTCCTGCAATGAATGCAGCATCCAACCCAGATCCTGCAGCCAACGGTGTTCCCCCAACCGAAGACTTGATTATCAACAGCGTCACAATCATCGTCAGCTAATTTTGCTGAACGAATTAGCGTTTTTCGAGTAACAGTTTTTCCAACGCATTCATTGCTGCGTCAGTAACTCCTATTTCGCGTACAAAGTTGCGCACCGATCCATGTTGCTGTGCAAGCTCAGTCAAAATTATCTGCATCGCTCTCGGGTCGGCGGCCAAATATGCCTTGGGGATAGTGGCATAACGTTGGGCTAGTTCAGGACGGTGCACTTTCGACCACGCAATTGATCGACGCATTGCATCTTGCGTGAGGCCATAGTCGGCACAAATGTGTGCGTCATCCACACCAAGGCTCGAAAGCAACAATGCAGCAAGTACACCAGTGCGGTCCTTGCCAGCAGCACAGTGAAACACCGCAGGTATCGATTCGGTTTGAGCAAGCACACTCATTGCATCCGCAAAGCGACCCGAGCCAATTTCCAACATGTCGCGATATCCCCACACCAAAAACTCAACTTCATCTTCGAATACTGGAGTCTGAGTGTCTGACCACGTCACATCCACGATCGACAAATGATGAAATGCCACTTCAATGTCGTCGGTAGGAAAAATTCCCTGTTCACGCTGTTCACGCTCGGTACGCAAGTCAATAACCGATTTCAAACCCAGTTGCCTGACGCGGCTCATGTCATCTGCTCCACGTAATCGGTACAAGCCGTCTGCACGAAAGAGCGATCTCCACTTGGTGCTTCGTCCATCCGCGGTTGGGTAACCACCCAGGTCGCGAAAGTTGTGAACGGCCTCAAGACCAATCAGTCGCCTCGGATGATTGGCCGTCTCGTCTACATCCGTATTGATCACCAGGCAAACCTAATCAGGGCTGGTAACGCTCAGATGGTTCTTTCGTTACCAGTTGGTAAATATCTCGGTTTATTGACTACGGTTGCTCGCCATGACTACTACATCTCCATCTTCACTTCACCAGCTCGTCGGCGTTTGCGGTTCAGGCATCATGGGCTCTGGTCTTGCCGAAGTCGTTGCCCGTGCCGGCATCAACGTAGTCGTTCGCTCGCGCACGATGGCTGGCGCACAGTCGATGCTCACTTCGGTTGAAAACAATCTCGCAAAACAAGTTGCCAAGTCAAAGATGACAGAGGATCAGCGAACAGAAATTTTGTCGCACATCAGCATCACCGACCAACTCTCCGCTCTTGCTGATTGCGACCTCGTTATCGAATCAATCCTTGAAGAACTCGCACTAAAACAAGAACTATTTTCGCAACTCGACAAAATCGTCAAGCCATCGGCGATCCTTGCGACGAACACCAGCACATTGCCTGTTGTTGCAATGGCGCAAGCGACAAACCGCCCAGACAAAGTTTGTGGAATTCACTTTTTCAACCCAGCAGTAATGATGTCGCTTGTTGAAGTGATCCGTCCAGTCACCGCAAGTGACGACACCATCGCGGCTGCTACAGCGTTCGCAACTGCATGTGCAAAAGATCCAGTACAAGTTGTTGACCGCGCAGGTTTCATTGTTAATGCTTTGTTGTTTCCATACCTCAACAACGCAGTACACATGCTCGAGGCCAAAACAGCTTCCATGGAAGACATCGACACGGCAATGAAGGGTGGCTGCAACTTCCCGATGGGCCCATTTGCATTGCTTGACCTCATCGGTATTGACACCACCGTGTCAATCCTTAATGCCCTCCAAAATGAATTCAAGCAAAGCCACCTCGAGCCAGCTGACTCACTCAAAAAGTTGTTGGCAGAGGGCAAGTTGGGCCGCAAGACCAAGCAGGGATTCTTTACTTACTAGATCTCATTGCGTCAGATGTACCGTGGCGTATGACGTCTTGGCATGACACACCAGTCGAGCTTGGTCCATCAATTTGGAATTTTCCACCGTCAACTGAATGGCCGCAGCAAGACATCGTTGGACGCGGTGCCGATCTTGAGCCTGCAACTCTCATTCAGGCATACCGCAGTGGTGTGTTTCCAATGTCGAGTGCAAATGACTTTCCATTCCTGAGTAAGCCAGCGATGGGTTGGTGGTCACCAATGATGCGTGGCATTCTTCCACTCGATCAGTTGCGCATCACTCGGTCAATGCGCAATAGCGCACATAAATATTCTGTCCGCATCGATACATGTTTCGAACGCGTGTTACGCGGTTGTGCCGTGCCCAATCGCGAGGGCGGATGGATAACCCAAGACATCATCGATGCATATTTAACGCTGCATGAACTGGGTTGGGCTCATAGTTTTGAGACCTTCGACGAAAATGGCGTACTCATCGGAGGCTTATACGGTGTGCGTGTGAACGGTCTCTTTGCCGGCGAGTCCATGTTTCACCTCCAGCGAGACGCATCCAAAATCGCACTCATGCACCTCGTTGCAACTATGCGTGATTCGGGGATGTCGTTGCTTGATGTGCAGTGGCTCACACCCCACCTCGAGACTCTTGGGGCAACGGAAATCCCCCGCAACGATTACTTGCGTCGTCTTGGCGAGGCCGTCAACCCCTAACCTTGACCTATGAGTCGCCGCGACGAACCTTGGCTGATCCGCACCTATTCGGGGCATTCAACTGCGGAAGCATCCAACGAGCTGTATCGCACCAACCTCGCTAAGGGCCAAACTGGCCTTTCCATCGCCTTCGACTTGCCGACCCAAACGGGTTACGACCCAGATCACATTCTTGCTCGCGGCGAAGTGGGCAAAGTGGGCGTACCTGTCGTGCATTTGGGCCACATGCGCACACTGATGCAACAGATTCCTCCTGGTCAGATGAATACATCGATGACCATCAACGCAACTGCTGCATGGTTGCTTGCGTTATATGTTGCCAATGCCGCCGAGCAAGGCACGCCAGCAACCGAGTTGCGCGGCACCACGCAAAACGACATTCTCAAAGAGTATTTGTCACGAGGCACGTTCATATTTCCACCAGCAGCCTCACGTCGCATCATCGTCGACATGATCGCCTGGTGTGCAACAAACGCGCCGAAGTGGAACCCGATGAATGTGTGCTCGTATCACTTGCAAGAAGTGGGTGCTACTCCGGTACAAGAGATTGCATTCTCACTTGCCAACGCCATCGATATTTTGGATGCAGTACGCGCAAGTGGACAGGTTTCAGACGAAGCATTTCCTCAGGTTTTCGCAAGCATCTCATTTTTTGTCAACGCCGGCATTCGTTTTGTAGAAGAACTGTGCAAGATGCGAGCCTTCACCGAGTTGTGGGACCGCATCGGCAGCGAGCGATACGGAATTACCGACGAGCGCGCTCGACGTTTTCGTTATGGCGTGCAAGTCAATTCGCTCGGTCTTACTGAAGCGCAGCCAGAAAACAATGTGCAGCGCATCATGCTCGAAATGCTCGCCGTCACTCTGTCCAAGTCGGCTCGTGCACGCAGCGTGCAACTCCCGGCATGGAACGAAGCGCTTGGTCTACCCCGCCCGTGGGATCAACAGTGGTCGTTGCGCATGCAACAAGTGCTCGCTTACGAAACCGATTTGCTCGAATACGAAGACATCTTTACTGGCTCGCATGTGGTCGAGGCCCGCACAGCCGAATTGCGCGATGCTGCTTGGGCAGAGTTGCAAGAGATTCTTGATCGTGGCGGTGCATTTGAATCAGTTGACGAGCTCAAAGGCCGTCTCGTTTCTTCAATGGCCGATCGCACCCGTCGCATCGAATCTGGCGAGCAAGTTGTTGTAGGCGTCAATCGATTTACCGAATCAACACCTTCACCTCTTGACGGCGCAAACAACATCCTCAAGGTCGACCACACTGTCGAGCAACAGCTTGTTGACGATGTCGCTGCATGGCGCAAACAACGTGTTGATGCAGATGTTCAGCAAGCACTTGATCAATTGCGAAATGCGGCGAACGGGAAAACAAACCTGATGGACGCATCCATTGCTCTTGCCAAAGCTGGTGGCACTACTGGCGAGTGGAGCCAAGTGCTGCGCGAAGTCTTTGGTGAATACCGTGCACCAACTGGGGTTGGCGCAGCGGCAGGCCGTCGCACAGCCCAACTGGCTGACGTAGCCGAGTATGTGCGCACCATCCCTGGTGGCCCTCCAAAGTTTTTGGTTGCAAAACCAGGTCTCGATGGGCACTCAAGTGGCGCCGAACAAATTGCTGTTGCTGCACGTGATTCGGGCATGGAAGTTGTCTATTCAGGCATTCGTCTCACGCCTGCACAAATTGCCGCGTCTGCACGAGACGAAGACCCAGACGTGATCGGCCTCTCCATTTTGTCGGGTTCGCATTTGCAACTTGTTCCAGATGTTTTGCACGAGTTACAAAAACTTGGTGTGGATGCTCCAGTAATACTTGGCGGCATTATCCCCGAAGATGATCGTGACTCATTGCGTGCAATCGGCATCGCAGCGGTGTACACACCAAAAGATTTTGATATTGCTCGCATCATGCGCGAGATTGCCGAACTGGTGCGCGCGCGACGCGGCTAAGGCTTCATCGTTGTGGAGGGCGCAACAGGAATAAACCCTGTAGCCACCGGCAACTGAATCACATCACCAGCGTTAACTTTGTCGGGGTTGGTAATGTTGTTTATCTTCATCAATTCAGCCATGTTCAGATTGAACTTTTTTGAAATGGCAAATAGCGAGTCACCTGGTTCGACTGTGTAATACACAGGTTCCACATACACAGTCGTTGTTGATGCGGGAATAGTTGTCTCAACTGTTGTTGGCACCACAATCTCTGGTTCGCCACCACCACGCGAAAGCAACACAGCGATGACACCGCTCACAACTGAAATAACAAGAAGCGACCATTGAAGTCGGCCTCGTAAATACATCAATTTCATCGTAGACCTTCGACCCCTACAAAGTTGCCTATCCTGTACAACATGCGAGTGCTGGCGGCTGTCGACAAGTTTCGTGGCACCGCAACCGCTGCCCAAGTTGCATCGGCAATCGGTCACGCATGTTGGGAAATGGGTGTCGATTGTGTTGAAGCACCAATCGCCGACGGCGGCGAAGGCACGCTAGATGCGCTTGGTGGACCAAACCGCACAACTCGCGTGACAGACCCACTCGGCCAGCCGGTCGAGGCACAATGGCGGCTTGCAGGTGACACCGCAGTTATAGAAATGGCCCGTGCTTCTGGGCTTTCTCTGGTGGGCGGAGCCAAAAAGAACAACGTCATTGCTGCTTCGACCATTGGAACAGGCCAACTCATCGACACTGCGCTCAATGATGGAGCCAAGCGAATCATCGTTTGCGTTGGGGGTTCTGCAACTGTCGACGGTGGTCTCGGAGCAATTCGCGCAATTGGCACACCCGCTCGACTTCGTGGAACCGAATTTATTGTGGCTTGCGATGTACGCGCACTATTTGCAGACGCCGCCAGATTATTTGGTGCGCAAAAAGGCGCAACTCCAGTGCAGATCGAATTTCTCTCTGGGCGCCTTGAGCAACTGCAACAGTCATACTTGCGCGACTACGGCATTGATGTATCGCTGCTCATTGGTGGTGGCGCGGCTGGTGGGCTCGCAGGCGGGCTTGGGGCACTTGGCGCAAGCCTTGTGCCGGGCTTTGATGTTGTTGCTGACGAAGTAGGCCTGCATGAGCAAATTGCACAATGCGATCTGATCATTACTGGCGAGGGATATTTAGATAACGAAAGCTTTGATGGAAAAGTTGTCGGTGGCGTGCAGCAACTTGCACAACAATTCAACAAACCTGTTGTTGTTATCTGTGGTGGCGCTGATGTCGATGCTCAACAGCGCATCGATTCATTCAGTTTGATTGCAAATTTTGGTGAGGCTGAATCGTTTTCTCAGCCACTGATGTGCATTGAGAAAGCAGCGACTGCGATTGTTGCTCGCTTCAACTAATTACTCGCGAAAGCGAACGAGATCAGCCAGGAGGAAGTGTGGTCACAACTGGTGCGACTGGCACGGTTGGCACTGGTGAAGCAAGCGGTTTGCCCGCAACATCGGTTCCCAACAAAATCAGAATGCTTGCTTCTCCAAGTTTTCCACCCTCTGTTGGAATCGGAGCTGGCATGATTGCCGTTGCAACACCGCCAAGTTCGGCAGCAACTTGGGCTGCTTGAACTTCGCTACCTGGCAAGTAATACACGACTGTTGCGGTTTGTTTTGGCGTGATCTCACTTGAGTTCACTGCAGGTTGCACGATGTAGCCACGACCCTGCAACTCGGTGGTCAACTGGCCGGCGCTTCCAGAAACCTTTGACGCATTAGCAACTTGAATTTTGAATGCGGTTAACGGAATTGTTGCAGGAACTGTTGTCACAACCGGAACTGTGTCGCTAACGCTTGTTGTTGTTTCTCCACCATCGGGGGCTGGTGCTGTAGTGCTGCCGCCACGAATGTCACGCAGAATGAGAAAACCAAGCAACACTGCAATCACTGCAACAACAATGGACATTGTTGAATTGATTGAGGAACTGCGTGACACTGGCTCTCGACGGGGACGACGTTGTTCTTGGCTCATACCAACAACCGTACTTGATGTAGTGGAGCCGAGTGTGGGAATTGAACCCACGACCTACCGCTTACAAGGCGGTTGCTCTGCCTCTGAGCTAACCCGGCTCGTCTAGGTTACAGCGAGTTATTTGGTCTTGGCAACGCGCGAACGAACTACTTCATACGTTGCAAGTGCTGCAGCAGCCGAAACGTTGAGTGATGAAAGCGATCCACCCATTGGAATACTCACCAACAAATCACAACGTTCTTTGACAAGTCGGGACAAACCTGCACCTTCAGCACCCAACACCAAACAAATTGGTTCAGATGTCAGATCACCAATCTCAAAGATGTTTTTGTCAGCAGCATCGCTCAATCCAACGATCCACACTCCTGCATCTTTCATTTGCTTGAGTGCAGTTGGCAACCCGCCCACTACACACATCGGCACATACTCTGCTGCACCTGCTGCAGATTTTGCGGCAGTTGGTGTGATGTGTACGGCTCGATGTCGGGGCAATATCACACCATGCACACCCGCTCCATCACACGAACGCAAGATTGCACCGAGGTTGCCCGGATCAGTAACACCATCAATTGCAACCAAAAATGCAGGAACATTGCCCTTGCGCGGAGCAAGCAAGTCACCAAGTTCGACGTCGGGAATTGGAGCCGCCATTGCAAGCACACCTTGCGGTGCTTCGCTGCGTGCTTCTTTTTCAATTTCTTTTCGCGGCACGCGTCGCACTGGCACACGCTGATCTGCGGCCAGCGCCAAAATGTCATTAATCACATCGTTCTCGTCCAAATCATTGGACACCCAAATCTCAAAAGTTTTTCGACGTTGCGCGATGAGCAACTCACGCACTGCCTGACGGCCTTCAATCTGTGATCCACCCAGTCCGTGTTGATCTGGTCGTGGCGCGCGCGGGCCCGTGTGTTCACGTGCCGGTGGGCGACTTCGCTTGGTGTTGACTGCTGCACGTGGTGCATATTTCGCATCTCGAGGTGGACGCTTTGCGTCACGAGGATCACGACGTGCGTCGCGTGGATCTACTCGCTTGCCCCCAGCACTGCGGCCAGTTCCGCTGGCTGCGCTGCGACCACTTCCACCTGCAGCGGCACGCTTGTTGCTGCTTGTTGCTCCGCTACGCGGACCCTTGCCAGGTCGAGAATCGCGTGGCTTCATTGCGCCACTCGTTCAATCACGCACACTGCCCAACACGCAATGCCTTCTTCACGACCAAGTGCACCGAGACCTTCTGCTCTGCGTCCTTTTACCGAAACAGGAGCGCCGACCACATTGATGAGTTTACGTTGCATCTCCTCACGATGGGGTGCAAGCTTGGGTTTTTCACAAACCACACTGCAATCAACATTGCCAATTTCAAAACCATTCTTTTTCACCAACTCAACTACATGCGACAGCAACTGCAACGAATCAACGCCTGCCCATTTTGGGTCGGTGTCTGGAAAGTGTTGACCAATATCACCAAGTGATGCTGCGCCAAGAAGCGCATCGGCAATTGCATGAGCAATCACGTCAGCATCACTGTGCCCTACTAATGCGCGTTCGCCCACAAATTGCACGCCGCCAAGTACGAGTACACGGCCGCTCGGTGTTTCTTCAAAACGGTGAATATCAAAACCTTGTCCCACTCGAATCGCAGTAGCCATCGTTGTCTCCTTACACTTCGGTTCGTGCGGTAGCACGAGCCCATTCCAAATCTTCGGGGGCTGTGAGTTTGCGATTAAGCGCCTCACCAGCCACAACAACTACACGCTTGCCCAATAGCTCAACAAGTGTTGCGTCGTCTGTTCCTTCAGGACTCGAGGCGTGAGCTTCGCGCAATACTGCAGCTCTGAACGCTTGTGGTGTTTGTACTGCCACCAATGCCGATCTGTCTGGAGTATTGACAACAACATTTTGTGCATCAACTTGTTTGATTGTGTCAGTAACACCAATTGCAGGAACAGCGCCATCGGCACCATTGTGCACTTGAGAAATTGTCTCTCTAAACAAGTGTTCAGTCGCAAAAGGACGCGCTGCATCGTGAACACAGATAATCGTTGCCTCTGGTGGTACTGCCCTCAGTCCACAGCG
Source organism: Acidimicrobiaceae bacterium (assembly GCA_947458565.1). Classification (GTDB taxonomy): domain Bacteria; phylum Actinomycetota; class Acidimicrobiia; order Acidimicrobiales; family Ilumatobacteraceae; genus UBA3006. Next base: position 4,102 of record CANGZK010000004.1, on the reverse strand, counting down.
CACTGACTCGCTACGAGTTTCTCCTCCGGCAACCTGGCCTTCACCTAGCGTTGCGTCTGGCGGTAACACCACAATTACCCCTGCACTCACTGCGCTCGCGCTGGCAACTGACCAGTCCAATACGCGTCGGTCTCCAAGCATCGCAAACTGCTTCGGACTCCCAAATCTGGCACCCGATCCTGCGGCCACGACGATTGTCCAAACAATCTCGTTAGGCATGGTTGTCACGCTCATTTAGGGTAGTACCGTCATAACTTCATGACACACGAAGACATACTCTCCAACACTGCATTCTTCGCAGAAACACCAGTAGAAGCGCTCACAGCGATCGCTGCTTCGGCCAAGACTCAAACGCTCCAACGGGGTGACGTGTTGTTTAATGAGGGCGATACACCAGACGCACTGTTCGTTGTGCTCACTGGACGCATCGCAATTGCCATTGGCAACAAGCCGCTCGACAGTCGCGAAAGCATGTTGGCGCTCATGGAAGACGGCGATTTGTTTGGCGAACTTGGTTTGCTCGACAATGGTTCGCGCAGTGCAATGGCTCGCGCAATTGAGACAAGTTCAGTCCTGTGCATTCCATATGCACCGGTAGTTGAGCAGATGCGAACTCACCCGACAATGTTGTGGGGTGTCACTAAATTGCTCGCAGCTCGCTTGCGCGTGATGGACGAAGTATTGGCCGACAGCGTGTTTCTTGACGTCACTGGCCGCACAGCAAAACGATTGCTCGAACTTTCTGGCGGAAGTGACGATTTTGTCTTGCCTGTTACGCAAGAAGAATTGGCCGGCATGGTCGGCGCATCACGTGAACGTGTCAACAAAGCAATCGCAAGTTTTATTCGACTTGGTTGGCTCAAGCAACAAGATCGTCGCTACCACATCATCATGCGCGACCGCATGACAGTTCGCTCTAGCTAGTTAACAGCCAGTCGCGCGTGCGACTAAATGCGTCGTGTGCATCATGTGCGCGATGAGCCGGACGCGCTGCATCGTGAGCAAAACCGTGCACAGCTTCGGGGTATTCCTGCACGGTCACGCCTGCGGCACGCAACTCCAACACTTGGTCTGGCGGTGTGTACGGGTCGAGTGATCCGATGATCGCAAGCACTCGGTCGGCATGTCCACCCTCTAAGTAAGCAAGTGGATCACCTTGTGTGGAACTCATCCAGCCTTCGGGAATATGAATCATTCCGTAGAACGATGAGATCCGAGCAAACCGATCGCTACGTGCTGCTTTGTGACAATACATTCCGCCCATGCAAAACCCCATCAAGCCAACTCGATCTACACCGAGTGCATCGGCTGCTTCGTGCATGTCGCGCAGTATTGCGTCATCACTCAACAGTGGAACGCACGCCATCCGCTCAGCGATGTCGGCTGACAACGTTTGATTGGGAAATGGCTCAATCGCAATGACTGCCATTTTCCACTCACGTGCCAATTGAGCAACAAGATCATCAAAAAGTGGTCGCATTCCAAAGATGTCCGGCATGATCACAAGCCCCATCACGGGGTTCGCCACACTCAAATCAATCTCAGCAGGAGTTCCTGAGGGCAATGTAATTCTCATAGTTCTCAATCTTTGCAGCAATAGCAATATCAGTGTGACTTGCAGTGAGAAGTGCGGTGAGTGCGGTGCGGATCATCAACTGCATGACCACAAAAACAGCACGCATTTGTACACGTCCCACAACCATCATTCACCCAACTGGCAATTCGTCCACGGTTCGCACACTTGTGCAGGAATGGTCGGCTCTCTCAATTACGCCAACCACACTGAGACGGGTCAACGGCTGGGGGCTTCCAGGCTCGCGAGTAGCCAATCTTGATGAAGTTCTCATTCGGGCGGGCTTTGGTCTTGAAGCAACCGATTCTGTCGGCGATCAATACTTATTCAAGCTGGTTATCCGCGCAGCTAACGATGAACTTGCAACCCGCATTGTGTTGCAGCGCCTTCTGCCACCACTGATCTCAATTGCTGCTCGGCGCGGCAAGCTGGCTCGCGGAGGGTTTGACGAGGCGTTCACCGACACCGTCGCTCAAGCCTGGATACAAATCCGTACCTATCCAATCAAAAAGCGACCTATCAAAATCGCATCCAACTTGGTGCGTGATTCTGAATACTTTGCATTTGTGCGCGACAGTCGTCTCAAGCAACTTGCTGTTGCATGGGGTGACGATGCAATCGACATGATCCCGACTCCCGAGACTCAAATCAATCCAGAAGATGAAATAGTCAGCTTGCTCGCCGAAGCATCAAAATGGAATTTAGGAGCGCGGTCTCTCAGCGTGTTGCAACAACTCGCAGACGGCAAAAGTTTTCGTTCAATTGCTTCTGACGCGGGTGTCAACGTCAGAACTGTGCACAGTTGGAGAAGTACCGCGATTAGCGAGTTGCGTGAACAAATGCAGTGTGCTGGCTGAGTTTTGCAGTGCGTAGGCGCAACGAGTTGCTCACCACAAACACGCTTGACAATGCCATTGCAAGTCCGGCCCACATTGGGTTCATATATCCAAGCGCGGCAAGCGGGATTGCCGCAGCGTTATATGCAAATGCCCAAAACACATTCGCGCTAATCGTTCGCAGTGTGGCGCGCGACAACAAAATTGCGTCGGTGACAAGACGCAAGTCTCCACTCACGATGGTGAGATCACTCGCGCTCATTGCAACATCGGTACCTGTGCCCATGGCAATTCCCACGTCGGCCTGAGCTAGTGCTGCTGCATCGTTAACTCCGTCACCAACCATTGCAACTGCATAGCCACGCTCTTGCAAGTCGGCAACAACGCGCACTTTTTCTGCCGGCAACACACCAGCGATTACGTGTTGGTCGTCGGTTTCGATACCTACTTGTTCTGCAACTGCCAATGCGGTTGCCAAGTTGTCACCGGTCAACAACACAGGTCGCAAGCCCAGTTCGCGCAATGACGCAATGGCTGCTGCGCTATTTGTCTTTGGTCGGTCAGCCACCACGCACACTGCCTTGGCCATGCCGTCATAGGCAACCAATACCGCTGTGTTGCCAGAGTCGCGAGCAACTTTCAAGGCTTGCCGCAATGGGCCAGAGATAATCACCGTGCGAGAGTTCAGTAACTGCTCGCCACCCACCATCACTCGATGACCATCAACCACACCAACTGTTCCTTGCCCCGCAATTGACTCAAATTGCTGCACGCTTGCCAGACTGCCCAATTCGGCACGGGCTGCAGATGCAATTGCTTTCGCAACAGGGTGTTCGCTTGCAAATTCAAGTGCGCCCGCGAAGCCCAACACTTCGGCGCGAGTTGTGCCTGCAGCAACCACAACGTCAAGGAGCTGCATGACGCCTGTAGTTACTGTGCCGGTCTTATCAAATACCACGGTGTCGATGCGACGGGTGCTTTGCAATACATCTACACCTTTAATCACGATGCCCATTTGTGCAGCTCGTCCGCTACCCACCATCAATGCAGTTGGAGTAGCAAGTCCAAGTGCGCAAGGGCACGCAATGATCAATACCGAAACTGCCGCTTCAAATGCATCAGCCAAACGTTCAATGTCGTCGCCCATCACATACCACGCGATAAATGTGAGGATTGAAAGCGCAATCACTGTTGGCACAAACACACTGCTCACACGGTCGGCAAGTCGTTGCACAGGTGCTTTGGTTGATTGTGCATCGCGCACGAGTTTGGTGATTTGCGCGAATGTCGAGTCGGCGCCAACTCGACGCGCACGCACTACTAATCGTCCGGTCAAGTTCACCGTTGTGCCCGTGACCTTGCTGCCTACCTGCACATCGACTGGCACGCTTTCACCTGTGAGTGTTGACGCATCGATGCTTGATGCGCCCTCCATAACAACACCATCTGCAGCAATAATCTCGCCGGGGCGCACAACAATCATGTCGCCAACTCGTATCAACACCGCATCAATTGTTGTTTCTTCGCCATCGCGCAAAATAGTCGCGGTGCGCGCACCCAACGCCAGCAATGCCCGCAACGCATCACCTGCGCGGCGTTTTGCTCGCGCTTCAAAATATCGGCCGGCTAATAAAAAGATGGTGACTGCTACAGCAACTTCAAAATACACATGCATGCCACCGCTCATGCTGGT
>CANGZK010000003.1 GCA_947458565.1 Acidimicrobiaceae bacterium | reverse complement strand
CCCTGCTTACATTCTGTTGGCGCTCCTCTTGAGGCAGGCCAAAAAGAGTCAGCGTGGCCGTGCAACCCAGACAACAAATACATCGCCCACTTCCCCGACACTCGCGAGATCTGGAGCTATGGCTCGGGTTACGGCGGCAATGCGTTGTTGGGCAAGAAGTGCTTCGCCTTGCGTATCGCAAGTGTGATGGCACGCGATGATGGCTGGCTGGCCGAGCACATGCTCATTCTCAAACTCACCAACCCAGAAGGTGCACACAAGTACATCGCTGCAGCATTTCCGTCAGCGTGTGGCAAAACCAATCTTGCAATGCTCGTTCCAACAATCCCAGGTTGGAAAGCCGAGACCATTGGTGACGACATTTGTTGGATGAAGTTTGGACCCGATGGCCAGTTGTATGCAATTAATCCGGAAGCTGGATTCTTTGGCGTTGCGCCAGGCACTGGTTACGACACCAACGCCAATGCAATGCACACGCTGTGGGGCAACAGTATTTATACGAACACCGCGCTTACTCCAGACGGCGACGTGTGGTGGGAAGGCATGACAGAGCAAAAGCCTGCACGTGCAACCGACTGGCGCAACCAACCATGGACACCAGAATCAGAAACGCCTGCAGCGCATGCAAATGCCCGGTTTACTGCGCCTGCTGCGCAGTGTCCTTCGATTGCACCAGAGTGGCAAGACCCTGCCGGTGTTCCAATTTCGGCAATTCTGTTTGGTGGTCGCCGACGCACAACAGTTCCACTTGTTACCCAAGCATTCGACTGGAATCACGGTGTGTTCTTAGGTTCAATCATGGCTTCAGAAACAACGGCAGCAGCCGGTGGCGCAGTTGGCAAATTGCGCTTTGATCCAATGGCGATGCTTCCATTCTGCGGTTACAACATGGCCGACTACTTCAAGCATTGGCTCTCAATCGGCACAAAAACCGAAGCAAGCAAATTGCCGCAAATCTTTTTTGTCAATTGGTTCCGTCGCGATGAAGATGGTCGTTTCATGTGGCCTGGCTACGGAGAAAACAGCCGTGTGCTCAAGTGGGTTTTCGAACGCACCGACGGACAAGTTGGAGCAGACAGAACTGCAATTGGCTTCTTGCCAGCACCCGGAACACTCGACATTGATGGACTTGATGTAAGTGAAGCCGATATGCAGGTGTTGCTCAGTGTTGACAATGACGGCTGGCGTGAAGCAGTGCCGCAAATTCGTGAGCACTACGCAGCGTTTGGTGATCGTTTGCCACAACAACTCGGCGCGTCACTCGACTCGCTCGAAGCTGCCCTCGCCTAACTGGAAAACTAGGCGGCTTGGCCAACAAGCATTGCGCGGATTGACAGACCCATGAGAAAAAGGCCGCCGAATCCGTACAACAAATACACGCGGCTCTTTAGTTGTGCGCGGTATGAGTAGATGATTGCAATCGCGATGATTGCAACAAAACCATAGAACGCGTGAAACTGCGGAAACTCAAGCTTGTCTCGGTTGACCATGATGACTCCGAGAATTACTTGAATAAACACACTGAGTTGCGTGCACGCCGTAAACCACCACAGGGCGCGACTGCGAAGTGCGACAACTTTGTGTGCACTCAGTGCCCAAATGCCTGCAAGCGCGTTTCCAATAATCACAACCCATGCCCAACTCGTGTGCAGATTGGTGAGCGTCGTTGCGTCCATGACTCTTTGAATCTAGCGGATCAGCGTGTCGGCTTCGTGGCCGCCCTGCATGAGTGAAAGATTTCCAGTTGTGTCACGTTCAAAAATTGTGACCGAACAATTATCGAGGCTGCGAATCACGAGCCGATCGTCACCCAGCACTCCTCCGATCACCGCGTTGATCGCGATGAAGTGACTGAAAATCACGGTGTCCTTTTGAATGCCTCGCACAAAATCGGTGATGCAGTCTCGATAGGCAACGTAATCAGACCCGAGATCTCTCCATGTTCCTTGCATCGCTTGGCGCAACCAAACAATGCGATCGCTCATTGCGACACCTTTAGGTGAAGGTATTTCAGATACCTCAACATGCACCTGCGGCACCATCTTCCACATCTGCGCCAATGGCTCAGCAGTTTGTTGGCAACGCAACAGCGGACTCGTGATGATGTTGCCAAGTTGAAGCGACTGCAATTGATCGGCTACTTCCCTCGCCTGTGCTTGCCCCAGTTCATCCAACTCTGGATCAAGTGCTGTATCCCAACCTGCCGACGCTCGCCCATGGCGAACCATATATATACGAGTCATTAGTCAAAGAGCCAGGCGTCTCGCGGAGGACCGCTCTCGCCTATTTTCGTAAACCATTCGTGGCCAAACGTCATTTGAAAGATCTCTGGGCTCATATTGCCAAGAAAGCTCGAGTCAGTTACTTGGCTTGCATGACAGGCAATTGCCTGGCGCTTGAAGTCTAAATACTCTTTCACATCGACGCGATGCGAAATTGCGCTTGCTGGCTCACCCATTGGGTTGCCGTCGTCAGCCGGCCCATCTGGATTGAAGTCGTCTGGTGCAGCACCGTCAGGCAATTGCGCAGCATGTTCCTTTGCCATTTCATAGATCATTCGAAAATGGTCTCTGTTCATCGTCGTTTCAAAAACATTTTTGGTGCCAGCGATTACTGCTGCACGATGTCCGACCTTGTGTACCTGAATGTGATCAGGGTGTCCGTAATTGCCGTGCCAGTCGTACACCGTTACAACATCTGCGCGTTCTTCGATCAATACATCGGCAAGTCGCTGTGCTGCCTCTTCGACATCGGCTGCAACAAATGCTCCCGGCAATGTGTTTTGCTCCCAACCCGTCATTCCGGAGTCGCTATATCCGAGCCACACAAGTCGGTGCACGCCGAGCACATCACATGATGCTTGGGTTTCACACTTACGGCGATCCATCAATGTTTCCCCTGGTGCAAGGTCATCGGGAATTTGACCATGATCACCGTTTGTGGCTACAACCAAGACGACACGATGTCCTTCGCGCGATGCTCGCGCAAGCGAGCCACCCATGATCAGACTCTCGTCATCTGGATGGGCATGAAATGCGACAACGGTGCCCACTATTTCTTTGCGTCCTTGACTGATCCGTCCACAACTGCGCCGCTTGCAAGCAATGCAGAAATGCGGTCTGCTTCAAAACCCCAATCGGCCAACACTGCACGTGAATGCTGACCAGCATGAGCCGGTGCACTCGGCAACGCGGCAGCAGTGCGCGAAAAACGCGGCGCCGGTGCTGGCTGGGTCACACCAGCAATTTCAATGAATGTTTGACGAGCAACATTGTGTGGATGCTTGGCTGCTTCGCTCATCGTGAGTACCGGAGCAAAGCACACATCGGTGCCTTCCATGATTTCGCACCACTGCGACGAAGTTTTCGTGCGCATCACATCAGCGAGTTTGGCCTTCAGAGTGGGCCACTGTGATGCATCCATTTGTTTTGCAAATGCGGGATCACTTGAGAGTCCGGTCTTTTCAAGCAGTAGTGCATAAAACTGTGGCTCGATACTGCCAATCGAAACATATTTGCCATCGCTGCAAAGAAACACATCATAAAAATGTGCTCCGGTGTCGAGCAGGTTTGTACCAGGTTTGTTTTCATCGAAGATTCCGATGTTCTTCATTGCCCAGAACATGCTCATCAACACGGCCGACCCATCGACCATTGCGGTATCGACTACCTGGCCTTTGCCACTCTTTTGTGCTTCAAGCAATGCACATACGACTCCGTATGCCAAAAACATTCCGCCACCACCGAAGTCGCCGACCATGTTTAACGGTGGCACTGGTGCCTCACCCGCGCGAGAAAAATGTGCGAGAGCACCCGCAAGCGAGATGTAGTTGATGTCGTGTCCGGCAGATGCCGCGTATGGCCCGTCTTGGCCCCAACCAGTCATGCGACCAAATACAAGCTTTGGGTTGCGCGCAACACAAACATCTGGCCCAACACCAAGTCGCTCCATTACTCCTGGGCGAAATCCTTCAATCAATGCATCGGCATGCTCCACCAATGACAACAGAGTTTCAACACCATCAGGACTCTTGAGATCGATGGCGATATTGCGTCGGCCACGCAGCAACACATCCCAGTGCGCCGTATCTGGCGCATCACCACGCACCGATTGTGCACGCTCAACTCGAATTACTTCAGCACCCATGTCGGCCAGCATCATTGCGGCAAACGGCCCTGGCCCAATCCCTGCAATCTCGATAATTCGATAACCCGACAAAGGGCCATTCGTTTTTGTCGACTGGGATTGATTCGCCATACGGTCAAAGACTACTTAGGCAACGACTTGAGCAACGTGCTCCAAGATTGCACCTATCAATACTGGCCACAGTGGTTGCGGCAGATCATGCCCCATGTCATTAATGAGCAGCAGTTTTGAACCAGGGATCAACTCTGCAGTGCGCTCGCCGCCACTCTGCACAATCAATTGATCATCAGTGCCGTGAATGACCAGCGTTGGACATGAAATCGTTGCAACCTGCTCATGGCGCCTACCCGATCCGTAAATCGCAGCAAGTTGACGCGGTGCACCTTCAGGATAAAAAGCGCGGTCATAACTGGCTGCAGCAGCCGCATACGAAAGTTCGTCACTGCGATATTTCTTTGATTGCCATACTTGCCACTGAGTCGATGAGGCAATGTAATCTTCACGACTTGTCGTTGGCAATGGGTCTGCAAAAATAACCATCGCGGCGTCCATCGATGGTTGACCAACATCGGGGTCACCTGGCTGAGACGAAATTGAGGTGAGCGTCAGTGTTCGGTGATGATGCTCATATGCCACAACTTGAGCAATCATTCCACCGAGCGACATTCCCAGCACATGTGCCCGCTCAATACCCAAGTGGTCAAGCACACCTACTGCGTCAGTTGCCATATCGGATAGCGAGTATGGAATTGGAGGAATCGGTTGATCGGTCATCGCAGCCATGATGATCGGACCGGTATCGACGACCACGCCATCTAGGTGCGTAGATAATCCGCAATCGCGATTGTCGAAGATGATGACGTAGTAGCCAGCGTCAGCCAGCTGCTGACAGAAATCTTGTGGCCACACAATCATCTGAGCCGTGTAGCCCATGATCATCAAAATGGCCGGATTGCTCGGTGAACCAAATGTGGCGTACTCGATTTCGATTAAGCGGTCATCAGATGAGCGAACTGTTGTATTTGGCACTATGTCATTCTCGCCCAAATACGTAGTTCTCACAACTTCGCGGAATAATGACATTTACACGCACACATATATGTTTATATATATGTTTATAACTACGAATATGTCTGCCGAGATCGTTGTTCGCTCGCCAGGACGTGTCAACCTGATCGGAGATCACACCGACTACACCGGTGGAATGGTCTTGCCGATGGCTATCGACAGATACACAACAATGGCCGCACAGCCACTTGAAGCAGCGATACAACTCACCAGTGCGGATCAACCCGATGATCTGAAATGCGAACTTCCCTTGGTTGATCCAGCAGCAACCACGCCCACATGGGGTCGATACGTGACAGGTGTTGCACACCAACTGCAAGTTACGCGTGGATTTTCTGGGTCGGTGTCAACAACGCTTCCATTGGGTGGCGGCTTGTCATCGAGTGCGGCGCTCGAACTCAGCACCGCACTGATGCTGTGTCAAGTCAACGAACTTCCACCTCCCACATCGCTCGAACTGGCACAACTCTGTCGCTTCGCTGAGCACTTGGCAACCGGGGTTCCCTGCGGAATTATGGATCAACTTACATGTGCCTCAGGCGTAGATGGAAGTGCTCTCTTGATTGATTGTCATTCGTTGCAAGTTAGCCCAATTGAAATCCCACATGATGTAAACATCTACGTACAATTCATTGCCCATCGCAAACTTTCATCAAGCGCGTATTCGGATCGCGTTATCCAGTGCGATCAGGCAGAGCAACACATTGGTCCGTTGCGATTGGCCGAAGTAAGCAGTGTGCACAACATCGCTGATGAAATATTGCGGCGACGCGCAATGCATTTAGTGAGTGAAAACGAACGTGTTCGCAGAGCAACTGTGGCACTTGCGCTCCAAGATATGACAACGTTCGGCAAGCTGATGAACGAAAGCCACAAAAGCTTGCGCGATGATTTTGAAGTTTCAACTAACCAAATGGATGAGGCTGTTCGAATTGCGCAGCAGACGCCTGGTGTGTTTGGTGCACGAATGACCGGTGGCGGCTTTGGCGGTTGCATTGTGATCGTTGCTGATTCATCCGCAAACGTAGACAACCTTGAAGGCGCAATGCTTGTTAAGCCTGTTAGTGGTGCAAAATTAATCAACTAGCGTTGTGCATGGCACGCTGAATAAAACTTTGCACCTGCTCTGGGTCGCGAACGTTGCCAAACACTTGCATTCCGTCTTCCCCGCCAGACTCAATCAGCAAATCGCCCGCGCCGATCATTCGCTCGAAGATCGACTGATGGAAATTGATGTTGTTGACTCGATACAAGGGGATCTCGATACCTACTCGAGCAATCACTCCAGAACGAAAAATGACGCGCTGACTGGTGAGCACAAAGTGGGTCCTGCTCCACTTCAGTGCAACTTTGGCCAACCACAGAACCGTAAATAGGAGTGCAGCCAACGTCAGCCATAGTGCAGATGTCTCGATCAATTTTCTGGCGCTACCTGCTGTTGCTTCGGCGATGTCGTGACTCTTTATCCATGCAATAAAACTGATGACGATTGCAAGACTTGGTTTGACAAATGTCCACCAGTGAGGATGCAGGTCCAAAATTACATGCTCGTCATCATTAAGATATTTCGTAGAAAACGCCACGAATGCATCGTAATGTGCAGCGTGTTACACGGAACGCCTACAGTCTCTGCATGCATAAAGACGACTTACTGCGTGGGCTCGACGCCCATCAGCACGAAGCTGTGGTCTCTCCACCTTCGTCAATAGTCGTGCATGCTGGAGCAGGTTCGGGAAAAACGCGGGTACTCACTCACCGCATTGCGTACCGAGTAGCTAGCGGTACAGCAAACCCCGAAAATGTTTTGGCCATCACATTTACACGCGAGGCCGCCGGTGAAATGCGCAAGCGACTTACCAATCTTGGAGTAGACCGCAGTCACGGTGCAGGACCAACAGTGGGAACATTCCATGCTGTTGCACTTTCACTCCTCCGTCAGCGTCTGATTGATTTGGGTCAGCCCGTGCCAAATATTGTGCACAATCGAACCGCGCTAGCAACGGCGGCGGCAGGCACTCACCGCATGGCGAGCCGACCGCGAGAAATTCTGGCAGAAATCGATTGGGCTCATGCACGCATGATCGCCCCCGCTGACTACACACAAATGATCAAGCGTCTGCAGCGCACACCACCTACTGCAGCACCAGAAATTGCCGAAATTTACAAGCAATACGAACAGCTCAAAGTAAAGCGCCAGATCGTCGACTTAGACGACTTGCTCGCACGTGTGATTGCCGACATGCGTACAGACGCCGGCTACGCAGAGGCTGTGCGTTTTCGATTCAAGCATTTGTTCGTTGACGAAGCCCAAGACATGAACCCTTTGCAATACGCACTGTTCGAAGAAATTCGTGGTGGTCGGCCAGACGTGTTTGTTGTTGGCGACCCACTGCAAGCCATTTATGGATGGAACGGTGCTGATCGCATGTTGTTTGACACTCTTCCCGATGCACTCGGACACACCACTGTGCTCAGCCTGCCAAATAATTATCGTTGCTCGCCACATATTGTGCATGCTGCTCGCCACGTTGCGTTGCAAACCGGCGAAGCATTCGAGATCGAAGCAGTACGCGAGGATGGTCCGCACATTCGTATCGCAGGTTTTGATGATGAGCAGGAAGAAGCTGATGGCATCGCGTCGCTGCTTTGGCAATATGCGCCAACAGCCGGCGCACATCCGTGGCAATCGTGTGCGGTTCTTGTGCGCACCAATACTCAGCTCGTTGCCATTTCCAAAGCGCTCACTCGCGCCGGAATTCCAATTGGATCAACTCGCCAGCCTCCCGAGATCACTGCCGCAATAGCGCTTGCAGCACAATCAACAAGCCGACATGGCCTGACCACATGGGCTGCAGACATTTTTAATGAGTCGATTGATGAAGCCGAGCGCACCGTTGCTGAAATGGTGCGACAGTTTGTACAACAAGACACAATCGGCACAGTTGATGGTCGTGCGTTCAGCGCATGGGTTGCAGCAAACGCAACAGTTTCCCACCCTAAGGCGGGGGTCGATCTGCTTTCATTTCACAGTGCCAAGGGTCGAGAGTGGGACTGTGTTGTGATTGCTGGTGCCGAAGTTGGCCTTCTGCCCCATGGCTCTGCAACTTCAACCGATCAAAAACGTGAAGAAGTGCGACTCGCTTATGTTGCGATCACACGCGCTGCCCACCAGCTATTTGTCACGTTTGCACGCAAACGCAACACACGCATTGCCGGCATAAGTCCTCTGCTGCAAGACATGCCGACATCAATCGACATGCCAGTTGCCGCCATGCCAACTTTCTCACGCCTGGCTCGTCGAGCGTCTAATGACCCAGATTTGTTGGACGACTTGACTACCTGGCGCCGACATCTCGCGCGATCTTTATTTCAACAACCAACTGGTATTTGTAGCGACGAAGAGCTCAAGAGACTTGCAAGCGCTCAACCAGTGGACCGCGAGATGACTATTGACGACTTGGCTGCCGTGATGGGAAAAAGCATGGCGCAACGAATTGCACCAGCGGTGCTACCTCTTTTTGAGCGTCACGCATCTCGCAGTTGAGTGAGACGCTCAAAAATCTCTGGTCGCATCGACACAAAGATTCCCGTTGCCTCTGCGCACAGTGTCTCACCGTGATACAACAAACCAGCAGTGATGATCTTGCGCTTATCAGTAGACGCAACATATGCACGAAACTCGAGTGGCATATGCAGCGGCGTCGGTGAGCGGTAATCGATTGTCAGGTTGACAGTCATGCCCGGATTTCCTGTGGTCGACTGAGCGACACCACACACTTCGTCAAAATACGCGGCAATCACTCCACCGTGCACACACCCCGGCGGTCCTTCATACGCAGAACCAAACGTGACGGTGCCAACAACATTGACACGACCATTTTCATCGGTTGAAGTGGTGATAGTCATGGGCATCGCAACTGGGTTTATTGCGCCGATGATTGGACTGCGGTCAAGAAAACTCGCACCTGTCACTGAGACGATCTCTTCTATTTCATTGCGAATAACTTGCGCTCGGTCGGCACGAACCCTTTCGTCAGCCGTCATTGGTGTTTGACGGACATGGAAACCGGCAAAGTTATTTGGTGTGTTATTTGACATGGAAACTTTTTTACAACTCCATCACGACAGGCGCATGATCGCTTGGCTTTTCGCCTTTGCGGGCATTGCGGTCGACCACAGTCGATTTGGTGCGCTTCGCAACCGTTTCACTGACGAGCAATAAATCAATTCGCATTCCATGATTTTTATGAAACCCACCATCGCGGTAATCCCACCATGAAAACAACTTTGGTTCAGGATGTTGGTCTCGATAAATGTCGGTCAATCCCCACGCACAGAGATCGCTCAAAACTTCACGTTCTGGCGCGCTCACATGTGTCGAACCTACGAGTGCTTCCGGATCCCAAACATCAATGTCTTCGGGGGCGATATTGAAGTCTCCTGTCACGATCACATCGCCCGCTGGCTTGGCAATCTTGGCTACATGTTGTTTCAGCTGCTTCATCCAGCGCAACTTGTATTGATAGTGATCATGCTCGAGTTCTCGACCATTGGGCACATACACGCACACAACAGTGATGCCACCGCACTCGGCGCTGATAATTCGTGCTTCGCCATCTGGTTCGCCAACCGCAAAGTTATTGATCACATTGTCGAGGCCAATTTTTGACAAGATGGCCACACCGTTCCATTGACCCTGACCAAAATGTGCCGACTCGTAACCCATTTCATGAAAAACAAGCGATGGGAAAACGGCATCCTTCATTTTGGTTTCTTGAATACACAAAACATCCGGCTTGTTTTCCTCTATCCATTGCTGGACGCGAGGCAGCCTGGCTTTTAAAGAATTGACATTCCATGTAGCGATCAGCACCGCAACAAACTACTACGCAACACTTATTTTTTCTTGGCGGGAGCCTTGCGTGTTGGTGCTGGAGTGGGCCGTGCTTGCACGGCAGCTGGGCGTTTCTTCGACTTCTTGACTGGAACAGCTTTTTTGACTGCGCTCACCGGACCGACAATGCCTACATCAATGCTGCGCCTTGAAGCAGTAAAGCTCGACACAACGAGTGAAACCTGCTGACCAATCTTGACAAAATCTCGCGCACTACGAGGTGCCGGGTTAGCCATCAAGCGCAGTGGCAAATAGCCAAGTACATCACCGATGCGAACGTACACGCCATGTGCCGAGTAGCTCTCAACTACACCCTTTACCTTGCTGCCTATTTTGTATTTTTCTACGAATTCCAAAAATGGTGCGAGCTCATTTACCGAAGCTGTCGGTTTTGTACGCGCGCTCGACGACTGCGTTGAAGCAGGTGTGGTTTGAGATACCGAGGTAGCAACTTTTGTTTTAGCAGCAAGTTTGATGTTGGGCGGCGGAGTGCGAGGAATTGGCATTGGCCTGTTGGCTTCACGACTTGCTTTCTTGACAGACTTTGCGGCCGAGGGACGGACTGGCAAGCGATCAATAAACACCCAGCCAACAAGTGGAACCGGCTTGCCACCCATCAATCGACCACCATCAAACAACCACGGATGTTCTTGATGAAATTCTTGATAACTGTCGTTCGATACGACTGTTGCACCAATTTTTTTGGCAATGGTGAGCACGAATCCGTCGCCACGCCCAACAGCACCAGCAGGTGGCGAAACGAGTTCGTTGTTGTCAATCGCATCATTAAATTCGGCAACCTCTCGCTTGTCGATGCGATGACCAAAAGTTGCGTCCACAACCACCGTCACTTTGGTGTCGGGGAACTCATTCATAAATGACAGCACGGCTTCGTGCAACTGCTTGAGGCTTGGCGATGTGCGACCTTCGGTCGCCAAATTTGACCCGTCTACAACTACATGCTTTGGTCCACGATTTGCCACTAGGTAAGTCAACCAGTGGACAGAGTGCGCCGCAGGGATGCCCCAGCCCGTACTATCTAGGCGTGCTGAGAGCCGTATTTTTCGATTTTGGGGGCGTAATACTGTCCAGCCCCTTTGACGCTTTCAACCACTATGAGCGAGATCATGGTCTGCCGCTCAATTTCATCCGCTCGGTCAATTCGGTCAACCACCACGAAAATGCATGGGCCAGGCTCGAGAGAAGTGATATTTCTCCCGCACAATTTGACGAGATTTTTGCACTCGAAAGCGAGGCACTTGGTCACCGCATTCCTGGTTCCGAAATTCTTGCCCTGCTGCACGGAGAGCTGCGACCCGACATGGTGCATGCGCTCGATGTCATCAAAGATTCCGGGCTGATACTCGCCTGTCTCACCAATAATGTGCTGACACAACAGGTCGTAGCAACCGACCCTAAAGAGCGTGCACGTCAGCAAGAATTACAAGCAGTGCTTGCACGATTTGATGCCGTTATTGAGTCGAGCAAAGTTGGGGTGCGAAAACCAGAACCACGCTTTTACGAAATTGCGTGTGAAACAGTTGGCGTGCAACCCGACGAATGTGTGTTTCTCGACGATCTAGGTATCAACCTCAAGCCTGCAGCACAAATGGGCATGCTCACTATCAAAGTTTCATCGAGCGAGCAAGCCCTCAGTGAACTTGCTCAGATCATCAATCTCGATCTGTCAATTTAAAAAACTGCAATCAGTGACTGCTACCAAGCAGCGAAAGTTTGTTCCATTAAGTCAGCAAGTTCTTGATCATGAATTGCTTTTGATCCAGTCGCAGGACTACCAGACTCAACTCGAGCAACATGGCGCCAGTCGTAACCATGGTTCTTGAGCGGCCACACCAAGTGATCAACAAATCTCCAAGCACCCATATTTTCTGGCTCTTCTTGCAACCACAACAACTCTTTAGCGTTGGGATACTGCTTCAACACTTCATGTAGACCGTTGATTGGGAACGGATACAACTGCTCAATTCGAACTACGGCAACATTGGCTGCGCGCTTATCGCGCTCGGTCATTGCGTCCCATGCCACTTTGCCCGTACACAACACAACACGTGTCACTTTCGACTTGTCGATACCAGATGGGTCGTCCAGGATCTCTTCAAAACTGCCCGTCGTCAATTGATCAACCATTGATCGACTTTGCTTCATACGTAATGGTTGCTTCGGCGTCATGACTACAAGTGGCTTACGCACTTCTCGCACAACTTGTCGGCGCAACATGTGAAAGTACTGAGCAGCCGTGGTTGGGTAACACACCTGAATATTGTCTTCGGCGCATTGTTGCAAGAATCGCTCGAGACGAGCCGAAGAATGCTCCGGGCCTTGACCCTCGAATCCGTGTGGGAGCAACATCACCAAGCTGTTTTGTTGACCCCACTTATCTTCTGCAGCAACGATGTATTGGTCGATTACGACTTGAGCACCGTTAACGAAATCACCAAACTGTGCTTCCCACATGACAAGCGCATTGGTGTTGCCGTGTGCATACCCGTATTCAAAACCAAGCGCTGCATACTCACTCAACAGCGAGTCGTACACCCAAAAGCGAGCCTTGGCATCTGGCAGCGTATTGAGGGGTACCCACCGTGTTTCATTGTTGTTGTCAACAAGCGTTGAGTGACGCTGACTAAAGGTGCCGCGGCGAGAGTCTTCGCCCATTAATCGAACAGGAATACCTTGCACGACAAGTGAGCCGATCGCAAGTGCCTCACCGGTAGCCCAGTCAACATCTTGCTGTGTCTCATATTGTTTGGCGCGTAGCTCAAACTGTTTGACCAACTTTGGATGCGGAGCAAAACCCTGTGGATACTCGGTCAAGTGATAGAAAATCGAGTCCAACACCTTGCGCTCTACGCCGGTCGCAACATGTGGCAACACGCCAATTGGCTCTGGAGGTCGCGGTACACGAATTGGTTCTGGTGCTGCTGCACGCGCTGCATCTAATGCGCTTTGCAATTTGGATTGATAGTCGGCAAGAGCTTGCTCGGCTTCGTCGAGTGTGATGTCACCACGCTTAACAAGTGTTTCTACATACAACTTTCGCACGCTGCGACGTTCTGCAATTGCTTTGTACATCAATGGCTGCGTGTAACTCGGGTCGTCGCCTTCGTTGTGTCCGTGGCGGCGGTAACACACCAAATCGATCACGACATCTTTGTGGAACTTCTGACGATATTCAAAAGCAAGTTTTGCTACTCGCACGCACGCTTCTGGATCGTCGCCATTGACATGGAAAATTGGGGCCTGCACTGTTTTAGCAACGTCACTTGGATACTGTGATGAACGTGCGTACTGCGGCGAAGTAGTAAAACCGATTTGGTTGTTGACGATGAGATGCACTGTCCCACCAACTCGGTAGCCACTGGTGTCGCTCATCGCTAAGCACTCGGCAACAACTCCCTGGCCAGCAAACGCTGCGTCTCCGTGAATGAGCAGTGGCAGCACGCTGTATGCAAGTGGCGGATCAATTCGATCTTGTGCAGCGCGCACCATTCCAAGCACGATCGAGTCGACCGTTTCGAGATGACTTGGGTTTGCAGACAACTCAAGCGGAAGAGTCGCACCCGATGGGGCCACAAAAGTGCCGGTTGCGCCAAGGTGATACTTGACATCTCCAGAACCCTGCACCGAAGAAGGATCGATATAGTCCTCGAACTCATCAAATAATTCTTGATAATTCTTACCAATGACGTTGGTCAACACATTAAGACGACCGCGATGCATCATTCCGAGCACTGCTCCATCAAGTTTTGCATCGGCTGCGCCAGACAAGATTGCGTCAAGGATTGGAATTGCAGATTCTGCACCTTCTAGACCGAATCGCTTGGCTCCTACATATTTAGTAGCCAAAAATCTTTCGAGCGACTCTGCTGCATTTAAACGCTCAAGAACTCGGCGCTTATCAACTTTGGTGTGCCCGCGAATTTCACCTTCCATTCGCTCCTGAATCCATCGTTGCTCTTCAGTGTTCTGAATATGCATGTACTCAACGCCAATAGTGCGGCAATACGCATCACGCAATACGCCCAACAAATCGCCAAGTGTCGACTTGCGTACGCCACCAACGCCACCTGTCAAAAATTCACGATCCAAATCCCAAATAGTGAGACCATAAGTAGCTGGGTCGAGTTCTCGTGGCATCACTGGCTCTTGCCAACGAAGTGGGTCGAGATCAGCAATCAGGTGACCGCGCACACGGTGTACGCGAATAAGCGTTGCAACTTGCATTTGCTTGTCGAGCATCGCATCTTCACTATCGATGAGATGTGAGTCTTGATGCCACGCAACAGATTGATACGGCACGCCGAGGCTGCGGAAAACGTCAGAGTAAAAGTTGTGCTCACCAATAAGTAGTTCATGCAAATATTTGAGGAACATGCCACTCTCGGCACCTTGAATAATGCGATGGTCATACGTGCTCGTAATGGTGACAACTTTTGAAACACCCATCCGCACAATGGTGCGCTCATCAGAACCCTGAAACTCGGCTGGATAATCGATTGATCCAACACCAACGATGACGCCCTGACCAGGCATCAGCCGTGGCACTGATTGCACGGTGCCAATTGTGCCTGGGTTTGTCAGACTGACGTTCGCCCCTGCATAATCATCGGCCGTCAATTTGTTTGCGCGAACTTTACGGATGATGTCGTCATAGGCAAACAAGAAGCCCGCAAAGTCAAGCGTGTCAGCATGCTTCAGCACTGGCACTACCAACGACCGCTGACCATTGCCCTTGTCGACGTCGACTGCAAGACCGATGTTGACGTGTGAGCGCTTTTGCAATTGTGCTTTACCGTCCGCATCGACTGCGTATGAATTCTTCATGTTTGGCACAGAGTCAGCGATGGCGCGCACAACTGCATAACCGATGAGATGGGTGAAACTGACTTTGCCCTGACCTGTTCGTCCGCGATAGTTATTGATGACTTTGCGGTTTACTTCAAGCAACTTGGCAGGCACATTACGAAAACTTGTTGCAGTTGGTACCGACAAACTGCGTTCCATATTGGTTGCAATTGCTGCGGGTACACCACGCAAAGGTTCTGGTGCAGGGTCAGCCAAAATCTCGGTCGGTGCAATAGTGCGCGGTGCAGGTGGCTCTACCCCAGGCGATGTCGCTACTGGTTTGACCGGCTGAGCGATTCGACCATCTACATCTTCGGGTGGCAACAAAAGAGGTCGCAGAATTTCGGCTGTGTTATCAACCCGGGGTGCACCCGCCGGGCGAAAATCGCTGAAGAACTCTTGCCAAGTTGCGCCGACAGAGGCTGGATCATTGCGATACTGCTCGTACATCTCTTCGACGAGCCAAGAGTTGGCGCCAAATTCCTCGGGTTGAGGGCGGTTAAGCATCGCATTTATTCTACTCTGAATCGCTTCTGCGATACGGCGCAATTCAATGTGACTAACTACATCCCGCCGGCGGGATCAAGCCCATCGATACCCTGCATCTAGACCGTTATTATGTTCCGATGATTCGATTCGCCAAAAACTCACTGGTACTCATGTCCCTTGCCGCACTCGGGATCGCACTTCCTGCTTGCTCGAGTTCATCGTCTAGCCCAGCCGAAACTTTGCCGGCCACCGTCGGTCTTGAAGTTCACGCTGTCTCGGGCCTCAAGTTTGACAAAACGAGTTACGAAGTTGGAGCTGGCGATATCAGCGTTGGATACATCAACGATGACTCCATTCGCCACACACTCGTCGTTGTGCAAGGAGATACCAAAGTAAGCGGCTTTGAACTCAAGGTCAACAAAAAGGGTGACATCGACAGCGGATCAGTGACCCTTGCTGCCGGCAACTACATATTGCTTTGCACCGTGCCTGGCCATCAAAACATGAAAGCCGATCTCACTGTTAAGTGAGACCGGCTTTCGTTAGTACTTAAAACTAAAACGTTTACTTGCCGAGCAAAACCTCGGAAAGAATCCACAACACCAACCACAACACGCCTGAAGTGATCAGTGCATTTTTGTGGCTCTCATACATCCACAACATCTTGTTGCCAGCTTTGATGCCGCCGAAGATGCCGATTGCATTGAGTTCGAGTAGTGCTGTAATCACAATCGCGATAATGAAGAACAATCGAGCATTGCTGGTTGTTGCATCGCCGAATGCGCCACTGTAAAAGTGTGCAGATCCAACCATGAAGAACAACATCGACACCGAGAAGATCATGTTTTGACGTGATGCCAAGAGTGCCTTGCGTCCGGCAGTTGGGGCATCAGCATTTGCTTCGCCACCACCCAACACGTTGACAACGTTTGCAAGCACAACCTTTTGGTTTTTCCAGATAATCATCCAGACGTTTGCTGCCATCAAGATTCCAAGCACCATTCCAACCGAAATTGCCACGTCGTGGCCATTGCCCGAGGCAGAGCCATTCATGAAGTTGTTCCAATAATCTTTTTGACCAGTAATCAAGAGGCCAGTTGCAAGAGTTGCGATTGCTGCCCAACGAAACCACCACAGTGCGCGACGTGCAATCTTGTCGATCGTGATGTTGCGTGCCTTACCTTCATCGCCGTAAGCGGCCAAACCTGGCACTTGTACCAAGTTGAAGTAGTACAGCAAACCAATCCAAGCAATGCCGACGAGAATGTGCAGCCAACGGAAGCCCATGTTGTAGAGGTAGTCCTGCGATAGAAGTTCCATGTTTAATAATCCCCTTTGAGGTGTGTCTGTATACGGAAATACTCTCCTCCGCTTGTTTTCCAAACTAGCACTGCCCCACAGTCCAGTGTTGCCACTAGTTTGTAGGCGTCATGGCTGCTGAATTTATTTACACCTGTTACAAACTGGCTCGGTTCTATCCCCCAGATCGCACGGTGCTCGAGGACATCTCACTGTCTTTTTACCCTGGCGCAAAGATTGGCGTTATCGGATCCAACGGCAGCGGTAAATCAAGCCTGCTCCGCATCATGGCAGGCACCGATGACGGATACACCGGCGAAGCACGACTGACTCCAGGATTCAGTGTTGGAATTTTGGAACAAGAACCGAAACTTGACCCAGCAAAAGATGTGCTTGGCAATGTCATGGACGGTGTTGCTCCAATTCGTGACTTGCTTGCGCGCTACGAAGAAGTCACTGCAATGTGGGGCGAGCCAGATGCAGACTTCGACAAAGTTGGTGCACTACAAGCAGACCTTGAAGCAAAAATTCAGGCAGCCGATGCATGGGCACTCGAACGCAACGTCGAAATTGCGATGGATGCCTTGCGGTGCCCACCGAATGATGCTGATGTGACCAAACTTTCTGGTGGAGAACGACGACGAGTTGCGCTTTGCCGTTTGTTGCTCAGCCGCCCCGACTTGTTGCTCTTGGATGAACCAACCAACCACTTGGACGCTGAGAGCGTTGATTGGCTCGAGCGCTTCTTGCAGGATTATCCAGGCACTGTCGTTGCAATTACCCACGACCGCTACTTCCTCGACAACGTTGCTAAGTGGATTTTGGAATTGGACCGTGGGCGTGGCATTCCGTTCTCGGGCAACTACACAAGTTGGCTTGAGCAAAAACAAGAGCGTCTTGGCCGTGAAGAAAAATCAAATGATGCACGCAAGCGCACATTGCAACGCGAGCTCGAATGGGTTCGCATGGCGCCAAAGGCTCGCCAATCAAAAGGCAAGGCACGACTTGCTGCGTACGACAAGTTGCATGCAGAAGCGCAAGCAGCCGACAACGGCCCAGACAAACTCGAGATCGCAATTCCTGCAGGTCCGCGTTTGGGTGGCACAGTCATCGAAGTCAAAGATCTCAGCAAAGGTTTTGGCGATCGACTGTTGATTGAGAGTCTTTCGTTCTCGCTTCCTCCTGCTGGCATCGTGGGCATCATCGGGCCAAACGGTGCAGGTAAGACAACCTTGTTCAACATGTTGAGCGGCCAAGAAGCACCAGACTCCGGCACGATCACTATTGGCGACACCGTGCAGATGAGCTACGTCGATCAAAGTCGAGACACACTCAACGCAGATGCATCGGTGTACGAAGAGATCACCGACGGTGCCGAAACACTTAAAGTCGGTGGACGCGAGATTCACGGTCGCGCATATGTCGCAAGTTTCAACTTCAAGGGTTCTGACCAACAAAAGCGAGTTGGTGACTTGTCGGGTGGCGAGCGCAATCGCGTGCACTTGGCAAAGATGCTCAAAAAAGCTGGCAACTTGTTGTTGCTCGACGAACCGACAAACGATCTCGACGTCGACACACTGCGCGCCCTCGAGATCGCACTCGAATCGTTTCCCGGTTGCGTTGTGGTGATTTCTCACGATCGCTGGTTCCTTGACCGAATTGCGACACACGTGTTGGCCTTCGAGGGCGATAGCCAAGTGCGTTGGTTTGAAGGCAACTTCACCGATTACGAGGCATGGCGCAAAAAAGAATTGGGTGGCGCAGCCGATCAGCCGAGACGTATTAAGTACAAGCCACTTTCGCGATAACGCAATACGATAGAAACAGTATGAATATCGCACTGAAGCGCATCCGCATTTTGTGTGCTGTGATCTTCGTAGCGGGTGTTGCTGGCATCATCGTGACAAGCATTGTTTCCAATAACAACGGCGGCATCATCACTATCGGCCTTACCACTTCGATCGCAGCAGTCGTACTTCTCACCGCATCCACCATCGCAACAAACAAGCACATCGATGCTTTTGACGAAGTAGCAGCCGAACAACTCGAGCAACAAGTTTCAGCACTCATTGCATCCGGTGCCGACGAAGATGCGCTACGTGAAGCAGTTCGTGCGGCCATCGATCTTGGGCGCAGTATTTCGTGAAGTTCGACGATCACGAACTTGCACATTATTTAGCAGAAGAAACAGGCAAACGCCTGCTTGCGGTACGCGAGCGTCTCTATAACGACGGTGCGTCAACGTGGTTGGCAAAGGATGTCGGCGACGCTGCTGCACAGCGATTTTTAGATGAAGCCTTCGCCGAGCACCGACCAAATGATGCAATTCTTTCCGAAGAAGCAGCCGACGACTCCAATCGATTAACTGCAGATCGCGTTTGGATCATTGACCCGCTCGATGGCACACAGGAATACTCAGAGTTTGATCGAGCTGATTGGGCCGTGCACATTGCATTGTGGGAGCGTAAAGATTCGAGTGGTGCTCCTTCCAATGAAGGCATGCTCACAGCGGGTGCAGTTGCGCTTCCCGCTTTTGGCATGGTTCTCTCAACAGGCACACCACCGCCAACACCACCTCGACATGAAGGCAAGCCGCGACTCGTCGTCTCGCGAAATCGCGCCACCGATGCTGCAATCATCGTGGCCCAGGCTCTTGACTGCGAAGTTGCACGACTTGGTTCGGCCGGTGCGAAGGCAATGGCGGTGGTACTTGGAGAAACCGACATCTATGTGCACGAGGGCGGAATGCACCAATGGGACTCTGCTGCACCAATGGTGGTTGCCCAAGCAGCAGGACTTTTTACAAGCCGCACCGACGGATCACCACTCGTATACAACATGCGTGACACTTGGCTCCCCGACTTCATCGTCTGCCAACAACATTTGGCACACCAAGTTGTAGACGCGCTTCGCGCAGGCAGAATTGACAGGTGACTTTTACTCCCGACACCGAATGGGGCGCGTTTGACCAAAACCCGCCTTGGGTTTTGCAACTCGACAACATCAAGTGGCAGAAAACCGCAGTCGCTTTGCGCGCAGCCGCGCAGCGCGAAGTGCCAGTGCTCACGAAACCAACAAAGATCCCACCAGTTGCCCGACTGATCACCGTTGTGTTTGTGCTCAGCAAGGCACTCATCCCCTGGTTCATTAAAAAGAAGCGCAAAAAGTTCGAAACTCCTGAAGCATCACGTGAATTCATTTCATTTCGTATGCGCAAAGCTGTCGAGCGTCTTGGCTCTACCTACATCAAACTTGGTCAGATCATTTCAAGTGGTGAAGGGTTGTTCCCAGTTGAACTCGTCAACGAATTCAAACTCTGTCGTGACCAAGTTCCACCTTTTTCATTTGAAGAAGCGAAGCGCGTAATTGAACAAGATCTTGGCGCCCGCCTCACCGATGTTTTCAGCAAATTTGAAACCACCCCACTCGCCGCGGCATCAATTGCTCAGGTTCACTTGGCCACGTTGATTACCGGCGAGGAAGTCGTTGTCAAAGTACAAAGACCAACCGTTTCGGCACTCGTGCGAAAAGATTTGCGAGTCATGGCATGGCTTGCCCCACACATGATTGGTCGCATCAAGATCAGTGCACTTGCCAACCCACCCGCACTTGTAGAACTCTTCGCAGAAACCATTGTGGAAGAACTCGACTTTCGCATCGAAGCCGACAACATGCTCGATATTGCCAAGATGCTGCACGAACTAGACCAAAAGGGTT
Organism: Acidimicrobiaceae bacterium; assembly: GCA_947458565.1. Classification (GTDB taxonomy): domain Bacteria; phylum Actinomycetota; class Acidimicrobiia; order Acidimicrobiales; family Ilumatobacteraceae; genus UBA3006. Next base: position 5,400 of record CANGZK010000003.1, on the reverse strand, counting down.
ATATCGTGCCGCGTCCACACCCGAGCCTCGTTGCTCGGCGTGTGCTCGTGATGCAACGCCTAGAGGGATTCAAGTTTGACGATGTGGTTGGCATGCAAGATGCAGGTATCGACACCGTCTCAGTAATTCGCACAGGCATGATCGCCTTCATGGAAGGCGCAATGATTCACGGCATCTTCCACGGTGACTTGCACGGCGGCAATTTGTTTGTTCTAAAAGATGGTCGCACAGCGTTACTCGACTTTGGCATCGTCGGTCGCCTTACCGGTTCACGTCGCATGGCATTCTTGCGACTCATGCTCAATGCAACGACAAACAATGTTGTTGGGCAAATTGAAGCATTACGAGACCTCGGAGCACTTCCATTCGATACCGACATTAAGGCAGTCATTAAAGATCTCAATCTCGATCAACCAGTAGTCGACCCAACCACACTGTCGGGCGAAGAACTCGTCAACGAAGTACAACGCATCGTCAAGGCAATGATGGGCTACGGCGCTCGAATGCCAAAAGAACTCATGTTGTACGTCAAAAACATGGTGTTTCTCGATGGCGCAATCGCGCGATTGGCACCCGACCTCGACATCATCCAAGAAGTCACGGCCATCTCGATGCTGTTTGCAGAGCGACACGGTGAGCGCCTAGGACGCGAGCTTGGCATCGATCATTTGGCTGTCGAAATCAATATGGACAGCCTGAAGGCAGGCCTTGGAGTTGATACTTCGGTCGACACATTGACGTACCGAGATTTGCAAGCGCGTCGCAACTTGATCCAAAAGCGAATGCGCGAACACGTCGGTCGTTGATCTAGTTTCTACACGCATGAGACTGGTAGTTGCCCGTTGCAGCGTCGTGTACGAGGGCCGGCTTGACGCATCACTACCCGAAGCGAACCGACTGTTAATGCGTAAAGCTGATGGATGTATCGCGATTCATGCAGATGGTGGTGCTTACAAACCTCTCAACTGGATGAATGCACCGAACACCGTCGTCGAGCATGACGACAAGTGGGTAGTCACAAACCCAAAGGGTGAAACCCTGACGATCTATCTGCACGAAGTTTTTAGTGATTCTTCGCACGAACTAGGCGAAGACCCTGGGCTCACAAAAGATGGAGTCGAAGCACACCTACAAGAACTGCTTGCTGCACTCCCAGAATCTATTGAGCCTGGACTCACGCTGATTCGCCGCGAATACCCAACTGCAGTTGGCCCAGTCGATTTGCTCTGTCGCGATGCGAGCGGTCAAACAGTTGCCGTAGAAATCAAACGCCGTGGAGAGATCGACGGTGTCGAACAACTCACTCGTTATATCGACTGCTTGCATGCCGATACTTCGCTTGGCAACATTCGTGGCATCTTCGTTGCTCAATCGATCAAGCCTCAAGCTCGCGTGCTTGCCGAAAGCCGCGGCATGGGCTGGTGTGAAGTCGACTACGACGAACTTCGTGGCAAACGAACAGACGAGTTGCGACTCTTTTAAGGGTCGCAACCCGTCTGAACAGCTCAACGCAATTTTTAGTGACCGCCCAACGCGCTCGTATCTACGTTGCCTACCGCAAAGAATCCCAATGCCCCTTTGCCAACGTTGGCAAATTTGTGAGTGACAAATGGGTACAGACCGTCCTCCGCAAAGGTGAACTCCACAAAGCCACCCTGAGCAGGTTGTAGATCAAGCACTTGAGAGCCACCCGTTCGAGCGTCAGGCTGCAATAGATATGTTCCTTCTCTAAAAATTGTGTCGAAAATCGTCCCGACAATATGGAACGCGGAGTTTTCATTTGGGCCTTCATCTAACACCCAGATGCGGTACCGCTTATTTGCCTCGACATGAATCGAACCAAATTTGTATTGATTGAAGTAACCATTAAACACAACCGCATCCCACTTCTCATTCATCATCTTGGTCAAGTCACCAGGCTGACCATCTGGTCCTAGGTACAACTCACTTTGCAGCAGCACAAATTCTTTCTCGACTGGAGCAAGTACGGGAGGATCAATGATCAATGCCCCATACATACCGTTTCCAATGTGATGCAGTGCTGGCGCAGTACCGCAGTGGTACATGAAGATTCCAGAGAACTCGGCGACGAATGTGTACTCAAGCGACTCCCCGGGAGCAATCGCACGCATTTCATCACTCCACGCAACTTTGCTCGCATGAAAATCAATCGAGTGTGTCATTTTCCCCTTGTTGACAACTGTGACCGTAAAAGTGTCGCCAACTTTGCCGCGTAATGTCGGCCCCGGCACCTGGCCATTAAACGTCCACAACTCTTGCATCACCCCAGGGGCAACTTCTACCTGCACCTCAGACATTTCAAATGTGACAGCGTGAGCAGTATCTGTTGTAGCACTTGGAAGAATTGGATCTCGCGGATTCCAGCTCGCTGCAGGCATGGCTGCAGGATCTATAACTGCGTTATTGCTTACTTCGGCAACTGGAGTCGCAGCGGACGGTGCCGCAGCAGCAGATGCGACCTTTGTCGTTGTATCCCCATCCATCGCACGAATGCCGAGCACTCCAACAACAAGTACCACCGAAATAAACAAGCACAGCACTAACGAAAAAACTGTTGCTTCACTTATTTTATTGCGACTTAATTTCTCATTCATGCGAGCGACCTTTCACAGTCTTTCAGGAAGGATTCCTGTGCTCAACATATAACCGATTAAGAAGTCGGTGGTAATTTATGTGCAATTAGTTTGATGACATGTGCCATACATGCCCCACTTTATTTCGTGTGGTGTGCCTTACTAGCGAGTGGAGTGCCTAACAAGTTTTCGCGTAAAAGAATTATTGCAACGAACTCAGTACGTCGGAAAGGGCATCAAGTGTCGTTGCCATCTGGTCATCGGTATGCGCGAGCCCGAGATTCATCATTCCTCGTGTTGCGATGTACACACCGCGCTGCAGTAAGCCAAAAAACAAAAGTTCTTGCAACTCAGAGTCACGAGTTGCAATATCGGAAGGCTTTCGCGGAGGTGACGAAAGCGCATGCAGCGACATCATTGATCCGAATCCACTGACCGAGACTCCAACATTGTGCTTTGCGATCACAGAAGCAACTGCCTGGCGAAACTCGTCGCCGCGCTTGGTATGTGCCTCTGCAACATCTGCAGTGAACACCTCGCCCAGAACGGCACATCCAGCCGTCATGGTCGACAGATTGTTGTTAAATGTGCCGCCATGGGCTATCGGCGATGCGCGCCCCGACTCTGGGCTCGTATCAAACTGATCCAGAAATTCGGCTTTTCCACCGAAAGCACCAAACGAGAAACCGCCGCCGATGTACTTGCCATACGCAGTGATGTCGGCCTCAACTCCGAGTAGTTGCATCATTCCGCTTCGACCATGACGTGAAGTCATGACTTCATCGGCAATGCATACTGCGCCAACTTTGCGAGCAGCATCAAATACGCCAGAAAGAAATGCGGGGTCGCCAGGAATGCACCCTCCAGAGCCAAGCATTGGCTCCACAACAACAGCGGCAAGCGTTGCAGCGTTGTCATTGATCACTTGCAGAGCAGCAGAAGTGTCGTTGTACGGAGCAAGAACAAAATCGAAAGGCGCATTCCACTTTGCGCTTCCGCTGGCGAAATAGAACACGCTGCCGTGGTACCCGCCTTCAAAAACCAAAATCTTTTTCCTACCGGTGGCAACGACCGCAGTTGTCATTGCCAACAGGTTTGCTTCAGTTCCCGAGTTAGTAAACCGCACACGATCTATGCCAAATCGCTCACACATCAACCTGCCAAGAGTTGCCTCGGCCGGGTGCACGCCACCCACACTCGTGTTGTTCGACAAGGCCTCTACTACGCGGTCAAGTACTCGCCTTTCGCTATGCCCAAGCAGACCTGCTGTGTAGTCACCAAGAAAGTCAATATACGTATGACCATCTACATCGGTAAGCGTTGCACCATTTCCTGAAGCGAATGCAAGCGGGAATGGTGCGTGTGTGAGAACAGAACGGGTCTGTCCACCAGGCAAAAATTTGCGGGCCTCGTCGTAATGAAGACGACTTTGTGGATTGCGATCCGCAAAATCACTGTGAGCCTTGGCAAGTTGAGTGTTCAACATGCCGGCGAGATACCAGTTATTTGTTTGGTTGTGGTTGTGGCCACGAGCCGTCTTTGCCGTCCATGCCGGCATTGAGGCGAGCCTTCGTCATCAATTCTTCAACAATTGGGCCAAGCATTGCTGCATCGTCGACTGGTTCGTGAGTTGGACCACGGTGCCAACCTTCGGCAATCGCCAACACTCGACCACTTGCTTCAAACACGCGACCAGTGATTGCCTTTGATTCTTCAGATGCAAGCCACGTCACGATCGGAGCAATCCAACGAGGCGAACCAAGTTCGCGCTCTTCATCTGTCGGTGGAGTTGGCGAAAGATTTTCGGTCATGCGTGTAAGAGCTACTGGTGCCACTGCGTTAACGGTGACGCCATAGCGAGCGAGTTCGAGCGATGCGATGGTGGTGAACGCAGCGATGCCTGCTTTTGCAGCGCCGTAGTTAGTCTGACCAACGTTGCCATAGATACCCGACACCGATGAAGTGTTGATGATGCGACCATCTACGGGTTTACCCGCCTTGTGCTGATCGCGCCAATATGCAGCGGCAAAACGTGATGGCGCAAATGTGCCCTTGAGGTGCACTTTGATGACGGCGTCCCATTCTTCTTCCGACATGTTGGCCATCATGCGGTCGCGCAAAATTCCGGCGTTATTGACAACTGCATGCAGGTCGCCAAACGTGTCAACTGCGGTCTGGATCAGGCGCTCGGCGCCAGCCCATGAAGAAATGTCGTCGCCATTAGCAACAGCACGACCACCCATGGCCTCAATCTCATTGACAACGCTTTGAGCTGGAGAGATATCGCCAGCCGAGCCATCAACACCACCGCCCAAGTCGTTGACAACGACCAGTGCGCCGTGCTTGGCAAGACTTAAGGCATGTTCGCGACCAATACCGCGTCCCGAACCAGTGACAACAACTACTCGACCTTCACATAAGCGGCTCATGGGCAACGACTCTAGTCTGAATACCGTGTCTCAGACCAAGTCGAACAACAGTGCAGGCGATTTAGCGTGCGATGTACTGATCGTTGGCGCTGGTCCAAGTGGTATTGCAGCCGCGCTTACATTGCGTGCCGCAAAATACGAAGTAATCGTTATTGATAAGGCGTTTTTCCCGCGCGATAAATGCTGTGGTGATGGATTGACAACTGGTGCGCTTCGAATTTTGGACGAACTGGGTTTTGATCCAAATTCAGTTCCCAACTGGACAGTGTGTAACGACGTGTGGCTGCGCTCACCGGGCGGAAGAGAGATGCAGTTTTCACTTCCCACACAAGGTCAGTTTGCGGCAATCGCACCACGAATTGAACTTGACTATGCAT
>CANGZK010000002.1 GCA_947458565.1 Acidimicrobiaceae bacterium | reverse complement strand
GGCCTTCCCAGTACGGGGCGCGCAAGTCCTTCTTCAGGATCTTGCCGCTTGGGTTGCGCGGAAGCGCATCGATCCATGCCACCGACTTGGGGCACTTAAACCCAGCCAGACGCTCTTTGGCAAATGCGACAATCTCCTCTTCGGTCACTGCCACGTCGGCCTTGCGCACCACGAGTGCCATTGGCACTTCGCCCCACTTTTCGTCGGGTACGCCAATGACCGCCACGTCGGCAATTGCCGGGTGACCCATGAGCGCATTTTCCACTTCAGCGGGGTAGACATTTTCGCCACCAGAGACGATCATGTCTTTGACACGATCATAAATGTAGACGTAGCCATCTTCGTCTTGATACGCGGCGTCGCCTGTTTTAAACCAACCTTCTGGGTTGATCGACTTTGCAGTTTCTTCTGGCATGTTCCAGTAGCCCAGCATGACTTGGCCACCCTTCACCCAAACTTCGCCAACTTCGCCAACGGGCACATCGTTGCCGGTGTCGGAATCGACAACACGCAGTTGCATGCCGGGCACAACTTTTCCGCACGAGCGCAACAACTTTTTCTTTGGCCCTTCAAGGTCGTGATCCTCTGGCATGAGGATGGTGGTTGCTCCCGTGGTTTCGGTAAGGCCATATACCTGCATGAAGTTGGTCTTGAATGTTTTGATCGATGCAGCAAGCACCTCTTCCGAGATTGGTGAGGCACCGTACGCAATTAATTCGAGGCTCGAGTAGTCGGCCTTGTCGACATCTGGCACCATCAGCATGAATTGCAAGAGCACCGGCACCAAAAACCCGTGCGTGATGCGATGCTTGCCGATGAGCGTCACTATTTCGGCTGGGTTGACATCGCGAATGATGATTGACTTGCAGCCAAGCGCCATACCCGCAGTTGCCCAACCGCCGCCACCAATGTGGAAGAGCGGCATTGCAACAAGGTTGACCGTGCGGTCGGTGAACTTCCAGATCTCTGCAGCGAACGGAATGAGCGCAAAAAAGTTTTGGTTGGTGAGCATGACGCCTTTTGGCCTGCCGGTTGTGCCGCTTGAGTACAACTGAAATGCCACATCACCGGGTGCTGACTCGACACCTGGGTCGGTCGCAGCGCCGCTAGCCGAGAAATCAGCAAACGATGGGTATTTGCTGTGACCACCAATGACAACGATCGTCTTGACGTTGACAAGGTCACCAGCAATTGCATCAAGCACCGGAACAAAGTCGGGGCCAACAATGAGGACTTTGGCGGCTGAATCGTTGGCGATGAATGCCACCTCTGGTGGTGCAAGTCGCCAGTTGATATCCACACTGACGGCATTAAGCAAACCGCACGCATAAAAAACTTCGAAGTGATCGATGCCGTTCTTATCTAAAAATGCAACGCGGTCTTGTGGGCCAACGCCAGCAGCCTTCAATGCATTTGCAACCCTGCATGAGCGCTCGTATAACTGCCCCCAGGTTTGAGTTTTGTCGCCTTGCACAAGGGCGACCTTGGTGGGCTGGGAAGCTGCGTGCGTGCGGACGATGCCTGCGATGTTGTTGATTCCAGTTGACATGGCCAAAAACTAGCAATTTCAATCGCGACACACAAGAGAGCTGGCACCATATATTGTTGGGCAAAGAAAAGTAGGCCCGTGATAACCCCTTCAACACACCCTTCATCTGAAGGCGTCCAACTTGTGGTCTACGACTACACGCCGACGTCACAGAAGCAACCTGTACTTCTATCCCACGCGACCGGATTTCATGGCCGAGTGTTTGACCCTGTTGCCGAGCACTTGCATGCTTCACATCACTGCTACTCATTTGATTATCGCGGGCATGGTGACTCGAGTTTGCCGAGTGACTGGAAAGCAAACTGGAATGGTTATGGAGATGACGCACTTGCAATTGCACGCGTGATTGCGGCAGCACAAACGGATGCTGGACCAATCATTGGTGCTGGACACTCGATGGGCGGAGCAGCACTGGTGATGGCGGCACTTCGTATGCCAGAACTCTTTCGCGCCTTGGTGCTCTACGAGCCAATTATCTTCCCGCCCCAAGTGCGAGTTGGCACCACAAACACAGGAGTACCCAGCCCGCTCGCCGACGGAGCACGCCGACGACGCAGCACGTTCCCTTCGTTTGACGAGGCGATTACCAATTACTCCTCGAAGCCCCCGCTGAACGTGATGCGACCTGACGCATTGCGCGCGTATGTGATGCATGGTTTTCGCTCTCAGAACGACGGCATTTCGATCAAATGCTCTCCTGAACACGAGGCCCGCACCTACGAGATGGGTGCGATTCACGAAACTTGGAATGACCTGCCCAAACTGCGGGTGCCCGTGTGGCTAGTTTCGGGAGAAGTGATTCCACACACCCCAGGCGCAATTGCTGCGCTCATCGCCAATGAAATATCTGGCTCAACACTCGTGCAATGGACCGACCTTGGACACTTTGGTCCGATGCAAGATCCACAACGATTTGCACAACTCATCGCACAGGTAGATGAGGCGACAAAATGACGGAAGTATTTTCGCTTCCCGAAACATTGTCGCCATCGGGAACGGGCACGTATCAAAATTGTCCGTTGCAATTTAGATTTCAGAATATTCAGAAACTTCCACAACCGCCGGGCGCAGCCGCAGTAAAAGGCAACGTAGTGCACCGCGCACTCGAGCTGCTTTTCCAACTCGATGCACCACTTCGAACGAATGCAGCTGCTCACGATTTTTTGGCAACCGCTAAAGCCGAATTTGAACCCACGTACGACATCACCGGTCTGAACCTGACCGCAGATCAAGCCACCAAGTTTTGGGCAGACTGCACCGCACTTGTCGAGAGTTATCTACGCATGGAAGACCCAACAACTGTCGACGCAATAGAAACCGAAATGTGGGTGACTGCCCCGCTCGCCAAAGTTGCACTACGCGGCATTATTGATCGCATCGAACTCGATGCAAATGGTGGCATCATCATCAGTGACTACAAAACTGGAAAAGCCCCGCGCGACATTGATGTTGAAGGCAAAATGATGCAACTACAAATGTACGCATACATGTTGCGCGAGATGCGGGGCGAGTTACCAGTATCGCTGCAGCTGCTGTACATCAAAGACGGCATTCGCCACACACGCACTCCAACAGAACAATCGTTGCGTTTTGTGCATACGCGCACCAACGCGTTGTTTAATGCGATCGAGAAATCTTGTGCTACGTCTTTCTTCCCCACCAGGAAGAGCGGACTTTGCAACTATTGCAATTTCAAATCTTGGTGTCCGGAATTTGGTGGAGACCCATCCAAAGCAGCAGTTGAAGCACCAATCAAGTATCCGAGGCCGCCGGAATGAACACAGAACCAAACGCACCTCGCAAACTCTTACATTTGCGCATGGATGCCGCGGTCGACAACGCCTTAGAGCACATTCGTGATAACAAACTCGTCATAGTCATTTTTTCGATTGCAAGTGCTGTCGGTGACTTTGGTTTGTTGTGGCACATCATCGGCCTTGTGCGATCAATCGGCAGCGTTGACCGACTGCAACAAGCGCTCATCTTTTCAATTCTGATTGGGCTTGAAAGCCTGATTCTCAATCAGGGCATCAAGCGACTTTTTAGGCGCTCTCGCCCAACCGAAAAAGGTGATACACGGTTTGCCCTACGCAAGCCACGCACATCCAGTTTCCCCAGCGGGCATTCATCATCTGCTTTTTTCTCTGCACTTGTGCTCACGTATTTCACTACATGGCCGTGGTGGCTGTTGTTTTACACGTTTGCTCTCATCATCACAACAAGTCGTGTTGGAGTGCGCATTCATCACGCGAGTGACGTCATCGCAGGCGCATTTGCCGGCACGCTGATGGGCGCAGTTGGATTACTGGTGTTGCGCCATTACGGCGTCTAACTGATTTGCGCTTTATGCTTCGCTGGAAGATGCAGCGTTTGCAGTCAGCAACAATCGAACATCGAGCAACAAGTCGGATACTTCGATGGTCGATACCAATTCGCGATGCAGCATTTCGGCCAGTGCCTTGTCGATGACGGTCAGGGCTTCGGTGATAACTGCAGTTTCGCGTGAATCGGTCATGGCATGACCATACCTGATCGGTGTCACAAAATCGCGACACTGTGCGTAACATCACAGGCATGGAACTTGCTGGAAAAATCACTGTTGTCACGGGTGCCGCTGGCGGAATCGGCATGGCTCTGGCCGAAAGATTCCACGAAGAAGGCGCCTCAGTGGTCTTGGCCGACCGCGATCAAGCGCCACTTGATGTGATTGCGCAACGTTTGAATGCACTACGTCCAAATTCTGCACTTGCTGTCGCTGGCGATCTCGGCACAGAGGCTGCAAATGCCACGTTGATTTCTACCGCTGAAAAAGCATTTGGCCCGATTGATTTGTTTTTTGCAAACGCAGGTGTGGGGTCAGGCACCGATCTCACTACCGATGAAGACGTTTGGAATACAGCATTCGACATCAACGTCAATGCGCATCGTTGGGCAGCAAAATACTTAGTGCCTGGTTGGCTGGCTCGAGGTGAAGGATATTTTTGCAGCACGGCATCTGCTGCTGGTTTACTTTCGCAGATTGGCTCAGCTCCGTATTCCGTGACGAAACATGCCGCACGCGCATTTGCTGAATGGCTCACGATCACTTACGGCAAGCGCGGTATCAGGGTCAGTTGCTTGTGCCCACAGGGAGTCAACACCAACATGCTCAAGGGTGGCGACAACCCTGCTGGCGGCGAAACCACCAATGTTGTGCGTGTTGCAGGGGTCGTGCTTGAGCCTGCAGATGTTGCACAGGTAGTTGTCGACTGCATTAGAGCAGAAACATTTTTGATTCTTCCTCACCCAGAAGTTGCGCAATACGCAACACTCAAGGCGTCAGAAAATGAGCGTTGGCTCGCAGGTATGCGCAAGCTACAAATGCGCGTGTTTGGCGTTTAGTTAAACGTACGAATTGGTCTTTACCATCAGCAATGTCTGGTCATAAAACTAGTTCTGTGGGTTGAGCAGGTACTCCAATGATTCCAAGGTGGCATTGGTCCACAGTTGATCACCATTTTCACTACCAACAAGATCAACCAAAATGCGGCCGAACAACAATGACAACATTAAGTGCGCAATTGCCATCTCGGGCACGCGAGGTTTAATAAATCCTTTGGTCGTTGCAATCTGCAATGTTTCGCATAGGTACTCTGTTGCTTCGCGCTGTTTTGAATGCAACACCTGATTCAGCAGATCGCTGCCTTGTGCTGCTGCAAATGTACGTACTCGACGCTGTCTCGTTTCTTTATCTTCTTGTTTTGATCCGGCTGCGATTTCCATTTTGATTACTTCAAGCACCTCTGTAGCTCGTGATGCAACATTGACAAACTCTCGAAGTCCAATGTTGTTGAGATCCACATCCTTTTCAACAAGCTTTGCTTCAACCGCAGCGATTACTCCGTTGCGCCCACCAAAATGGTGATAAACACTGCTACGAGAAACCCCTGATTTCTCCAACACTCGGTCCAAATTGAAATTATCTGGGCCAAACTTGTTGAATTCTGTTAACGCAAAGTCAATGATTCGCGACATCGTTTCGCGACCATCACTTCGTTTGCGCTGGTTTTGGCTCATTTTTTTCAGTCGTCAGCTTCTAGTGTTTGAATTCGGGAATTAGCGTGGCGAGTTCGCGCCACTCGGCACTTGGTAACGAAACCAAATCTTCAGTCAGTACCTGCACGCAAACATGTGATGCACCAGCGTCATAGTGTTCTTGAATACGTTTGCGAATGGTGTCGAGCGTGCCCCATGTACAGATTGCGTCCACCAATCGGTCGCTTTGCACACCGTGCTCATTCTTGATATCTGCTTCGGTGAAACCAGAGCGCAATAAATTGTTGGCATAGTTGGGCAAACGCGTATAGGTGCCCATGTAGTTGCGCGCAATCGTTCGTGCCTTGGACGCATCTGTCTCAAAGATCACCGCAAGTTCTGGCGCAAGAGTTGGTCCAGCGCCCATGATCTCTCGAGCAACTGCAGTGTGATCTGGCGTCGTGAAATATGGATGCGCACCATCACTTCGCTCACCTGCCAGCTTGAGCATCTTTGGTCCGAGTGCCGCAAGCACTCTGTGCGTCGGCATCGTCGGTTGAGCTGCCATAAACATTCCGGAGTCCATCGTGTCGAGGTATTCGACCATGGTTGAATAGGGCTTTTCGTAGACCTTCTTATGAATTGCCTTCGCCATGTTGCCGTGGCTCGTGCCAATTCCTAAAAGAAAACGATCAGGGAATGCTTCAGTCAAGGTTTTTTGTCCAGCCTGCATCGTTGCCGCGCTGCGCGCCTGCATCGATGCAATTCCTGTGCCGACAATGAGTTTTTTTGTTGCACCGAGCAACAAGCCAGCATGCGCAAAAGGCTCACGTCCTACTGCCTCAGGAATCCACACGGTAGAAAACCCAAGCGATTCAATTTCATTTACTGCTTCAAGCGATTTAGACATTGGTTGTGCATCGAGCGTCCATGTCCACAGACCGAGCCGACCGATATCGAGTGGTTTTGTCATAACAGCAACAATAACTGCACTCGCACCGACCTCTCGCACACATAGCGAGCACGATGATAAAAGTTCATAAAGGCCCCCTGCGCAAACTTGTTGGTGTTGGCCTTTCTTTGCTCATGTCATGTAGCAGTGGCGTGACAACCGAAAACAAAGTTTTAATCACGATTCTCAAAGTCGTCGATGGCGACACGGTAGATATCGACATCAATGGAAATACCGAGCGTGTGAGGCTCATCGGTGTCAACACTCCAGAAACCAAACACCCAACAAAACCGATTGAATGTTTTGGCCCAGAGGCAAGCGCATACCTCACCCAACTGTTGCCGAAAGGTACACATGTGCGAATTGAACGCGACATTGAGGCCCGTGATCGATACGGCCGAATGCTTCTCTATCTGTATCGCGAATCGGACAATCTCTTCATCAACCTCGACCTTGTGCTGCGTGGATATGGGACACCAATGAGCATTGAGCCAAACACATTTCACCACATCGATTTCGTACATGCAGCCGCGTTAGCCGAAACCACAAATGTCGGGCTATGGCAGGCATGTCGCTAGTAGCGTTTGGGGTGTGAGCAACAGCCAACAATCTCTTGTCGAACGACTTGGATACCCTGCTTCATCCAAGTTGGTCATTATCAGTTGTGATGATTTGGGCGCATTTCATGCAGCCAACGTTGGTGTGTACGACGCATTGCGCAAAGGTGTTGCAACTTGCGCATCACTGATGGTGCCTGCGCCTTGGGCACGACATGCAGTCATGGCATACGCCGGCGAAGACATTGGAGTACACCTCACACTAAACAGCGAACACGAAATGTACCGCTGGGGTCCGATCACGCACGCACCTTCCCTGCTCTCGGGAGAAGGTGGCTTTCCTCGCACCATTGACGATTTGTGGGAACATGCCGATTCCACAGAAGTATTGCGAGAGTGTCGCGCACAAATTGCAAGCGCGCTCGAATGGGGTATCGATGTCACTCACCTGGCGCCGCACCTCACTTCGATCACGCTGCGCCCGGCATTTTTTGACGTGTATATGGAACTTGCAGTCGAATACAAACTGCCTGTGAGACTGCCATCCACTATCACTGAGCAGCAAGCAGGTTTTCCATTTCGTGCACTCGCCGCCGAAGAAGGCGTGCTCTTTCCCGACCACTTCGATCACGATTGGCGCGAAGGCAGTCGCGAACGCGTCTTGAAGTCGTTGAACAATCTGCAACCCGGCGTCACCGAGATCCACGTGCAACCATGTGTTGACACTCCAGAAATTCGTGCACTCGGCAATGCCTCGAGTGGATGGATTGACGACTACGAACTCGTTGTGAATGACGCGACGCTCAAGCAGGCTCTGGCTGACAGCGGTGCAACGTTGATCGGTTATCGCGAGCTGCGTGATGCAATGCGAAAAATGTAACTATCTCAACGAATCCCGCGAAACAGATCGCTTTCAAATTCGCCTGGCCCAAGTGGCGCGGTGCGCACCAATGATTTTGCCAAAATCCAATCTTCAAATGGGTAGACAGCGCAAAGTTCATCATCGCTCAGTCCAAACCAAAAGGATTCAGTTTCATCAACTTGTGTTTTGTGTGCACGCAGCGCACCAGACCTCGCCCACAAAAACTTTCCGACTTCAAGCTTGGTAGTGATCCGACCATCTAGATCGGGTCGACTAAACCAATTTTCGTCATACGGCGACTCGCCACGTAGTCGCAACAACTCTTCGTGCACAGCAACAAGACGCTGCCTCGACCATGCCGAGTAATACATCTTGATCGGTTGCCAAGGCTCGCCATGCTCTGGATACCACTCATCGTCGCCCGCGCGATCGAATGCCAACACACTGATCTCGTGCACCTTGATGTGATCTGGGTGCGGATACCCGCGTTGGTCGTCACCGTAGGTGACGAGTACTTGTGGTTTCTCGCGGCGAATAACGGCAACGAGTCGTCCTACTGCTTCGTCCATGTCGGCCATATGAAAACACGCTGGGTTGTTGTTGGTCGGCGAATCAACCATGCCGGAGTCTCGGTAGCCGAGCATCTCCACATGATGGAAGCCAATTATTTTTGCTGCAGCATCAAGCTCACTTGGTCGGAGTTGCTCGAGCAACTTTTTTTCGGCCGCAGCATCGAGGCCATGAAATGGTTGTCCAACTTCTTTCAGCGCTGGATTGTTTACATCACCCTCTTCGCCCCCAGTGCAACACACGAGCACTGTGCGAACACCCTGCGAGTTGTACCACGCCATTGTTGGCGCACCTTTTGAGGCTTCATCATCGGGATGGGCATGCACCGTCACAATGCACAGCGGTTCTTTCCCAAAACTCATCTCGTCAGGTTAATAGTCGTAATCTAGGGTGATGCAACTGCGACACTTGCGAATCATTTTTGCGCTGACCTGCATCTCATTGTTGAGTGCCTGCTCACGCGATGGACGTGACATGCGAGAACCGTCGGCGGATCAACAAGAATCAATTGCCGTCACAACAACTTCAGGTGCAGAGATATCTCCAGTTGGAGGCTTTGCCCTTACGCCGACGTGGGCAGAGGGTGCTCAACTGGATGCACGATTTACATGTGCTGCCGGCATCTCACCAGGCCTCACGTTTCAAAATGTTGCATCCGACATCGTCACCTTGGCACTCAGCATCGTTGATGAGACCGCCAATAATTCGGTGCAATGGATTGTGGCCAACATTCAGCCGACGGACACCGCTGTGGCAGAGGGCTCAGTGCCAACCGGAGCGATTGAGGCCACCAACTCACTCGGCACCATTGGTTTTGGCGCCCCTTGTCCACCTGCTGGAGAGACCCACACCTATCGCCTGACGGGTTATGGGCTTTCGCAGCAATTGGATCTGGAAAACGGTGTCGACAGTGCGACCCTTATTCAGGCCATCGAGCTCGCCGCACTGGACACGCAGTCAAGTTCGTTCGTCGTCACGTCGAACTAACTACCAATCTCTTTCCATGCGATCGACATCGCACTATGGGCTGATTTGCCCCTCTCGACCTGTAAAGATATGGAGATTGACCGTTCGATAGCTTCCCTCCCCATTGGGGTTTTTGAGACCGATATCAATGGTCGTCTCACCAGTGCCAACGATGCTTTCCGTGTGCTCGCCCTCGGTGGTGGCAGCATCACTCAAGGTGCCGCACCTTGGGTCAACGCGCAACCTGCCGAGCGACAACTTGCCGAAGCAGCGTGGCAGCGTGCGCGTGAAACAGCGACGCCGTTTACATTCGAGTTTCGATTGTGGAAGCCAGATGGCGAAGTGATGTGGGTACATGTATCGACACAACCGCAACTTGGCACCAACTCGACAATCACTGGATATGTCGGCACCGCACATGACGTAACAGATGCAGTTGTTAAGCGAGTACTGAGCGAGCAGCTTGTTGGCTTGCTCGACGTAACAGCAGATGCCGTATTGGTGTTTGATCAACACGGTGCACTCATGTTTTGCAACGATGGCGCACGAGAACTCATTGGTGTTAGCGAACAAACTGGTCTCAACGACGCTGCAGCACAAATGTTCATTCAAGCAATTCGCGACCAAGTGCCACGTGAAGTCACCACATCGTCCACGAGCAATCGCTGGGAAGGCGAACTTGGCTTTAGAAGCCCTGATGGCATCATGCGCACGCTCTCGATCGTGTTGCAGATTGTGCGCACCGCAGATGGAGTGATCTCGCACTACTCGGCTATTGCCCGCGACATCACCGAAGCAAAGCAGTTGCAAGATGAGCTCACTCGTCAGGCAACACACGATGCAATGACAGGACTGCCAAATCGCGTGCTGTTTCTGCGCAAACTCTCCGAAGCACTTGAGCGCAGCCGCACTCTCAAGCGTGGTGTCACTGTGCTGTTTGTCGATCTCGACAAACTCAAAGATGTCAATGACAACATCGGTCATGGCGTTGGTGACCAGCTGCTCAACACCATCGCCAAGCGATTGGTGAGCGCTACTCGCCCATCCGACATTGTCGCCCGCATCGGTGGCGACGAGTTTGTGGTGTTATGCGATGGCCTTGGTGACGAGCACGTTGCAATGGATGTTGCTGACCGCGTGCGCCAGGCAATGACAGGCCAAGTCATTTTGCAAGGTATCGAGATATTCACAAGTGCGTCAATCGGTATTGCTATGGCGACACCAGCGTTGTTGAGCGAAGAGTCACCAAATGATGCTGCTGTCACATTGCTGCGCAATGCAGATACGGCGATGTACCGCGCAAAGCAGCGTGGACGAGGTCGTTGCGAAATGTTTAGTGAGGAAATGCGCAAAACTGATCGTGATCGTGCAGCACTTTCGTCCGAACTTGAACGAGCCCTTGCCACCAACCAGCTTTTTGTTGTGCATCAGCCAATCGTTTCGACACACACAGGTCGCGTTGCCGGAACAGAAGCGTTACTGCGCTGGAACCATCCCGAGCGTGGAGTGCTCACGCCTCCGGTGTTCCTCGAAATGGCGGAAGAATCTGGTGCCATCGGGCCAATTGGTGATTGGGTCATTCGTCAAGCGTGCATCGATGCACGCTCGTGGATGGATGCAAACATTGTGGACGGATCATTTGTCGTGCATGTCAATGTGTCGGCACGCCAACTCAGCGACTCTGGTTTTGTTGAGCGCGTGATGGGCTCGCTCAGAGACACAAAACTTGAACCGCTTCATCTAGCACTCGAGATAAACGAAACAACGATGCTCAATGACAACCCTGCGATTATGCGCACGCTTACCGCGCTCAAACGACTTGGCGTCAAACTCGCAATCGACGACTTCGGCACCGGGTACTCATCACTTGCACATCTTCGAGATTTCCCAGCAGACTTCCTCAAACTGGATGGAACACTCGTGCGCGACATCGGTTTGCAGGGATCTGATGATCCAATCGTTCGCTCAATTATCCAGTTGGCTCACTCGCTCAATATGTCAGTGATCGCCGAATGGGTGACAACAGATGATCAAACCCAACGACTGCGACTGCTGGGATGCGACTTCGTGCAGGGCAACCGGATTGGCGAACCAGTTGTCGCTTCGGAGTTTGCTCCGCTCGTGCAATCTCGTTCTACAAATCGCTAAGAATCGAGATACTTCATGAATGCACATCTCATGACTACACAGCGCGAACTCAAATTTGGATGGTTGTCCCCCGTCATCGGCAATCAATGGAGCGACCACCAGCCCATTGTGATGTTTCAAGAACGCAATATTCTTCCAACTGCGCTTCAACATTTTGATTCGCTCTGGATCGCTGATCACTTTTATGGATTCGATAAAAAAACGGATCCCTTTATGGAGGCATGGACAACACTGACGTGGCTTGCCGCCAAGTTTCCCAATGTTTTGCTGTGTCACCACGTGCTCGGGCAGGGATATCGCAATCCGGCACTCACTGCGAAGATGGCTGCAACATTGCAGATGTTGTCTGGCAACAGGTTCATACTTGGCATTGGGGCCGGTTGGCGAGACGATGAATACAAGGCTTATGGTTACGAATTTCCGCGGCCAGCAGTTCGTTTCGCAGAGCTAGAAGAATTGATCCACATCTGTCGGTTGATGTGGACGCAGGATGCTCCAACATTTACTGGAAAACACTTTCACATCACCGAGGCAGCAGCGCCACCGAAGCCAGAGGTAATTCCACCAGTGTGCATCGGTGCGTACGGAGAGCAAATTGGCCTACCAATGGTTGGAAGATTGGCGGACATGTGGAATGCATCAACCCAAGGCAACGTGGAGCGATGGCTCATCAAGCGCGACATAGTGCGAGCCTCTGCAGAAAAATCTGGACGCAATCCGAGCGACATTCAGATATCGCTCACCATCGAGAAGCCACTCCCAAACAACGACGAGGAGTCAGAGATTCTTCTGACACAATTACAAACCATGGCAGACCACGGCGTCGAGCATTTTGTGATGGATTTCGGTCATCCACAATCAACAGAGCCAGTTATGCGCTTTGTGGAGCAAGTGATGCAGCCAATGAAGGCTGCGAACTAAATACTAACCTGCTGAATCAACGGCAGGTCGAGGACCACTGCCGTTAAAAAATGCAAGCAGAGGTGCGGCATCCTGAGCCAATTGCAGAACAGAATTACCGTTGATTGTGTCGCCATACACAGCAAGTGGAAATGAAGCGATGTTTCCGCCGGCTGCAGGTCGCATCTTTTTTGCAAACTCAATCAAATCGAGTTGATCGTCCACAATGATCGCACCCAATCCACCATTCATTACTTTTCCAACCGTCAATGGATTACCCCCAAGGCCATGCACTGCGCTTTTCGCAAGTGCCTCGACAAATGAGCGTTGTCGTGCAGTGCGCCCAATATCCGACGAGCCGTCTACATGCCACTCGCCGTCGACCTTCTGCTCAAAGAACCGACTTCGGGCAAAAGCAAGTGCTTCCACCCCATCCAAGTTTGAGCAACCTGCTTTCATAAACAGGCCCGTGTGTTTATCGCGCGAGGGATAGTCGACGCACACCGAAACACCACCGACGGAATCAACAATTTTTTTGAAACCTTGAAAATCTATTTCGACATAATGATGAATTGGCACTCCGAGTGCGCTCTGCACGGTGCGCACAAGCACATCTGTGCCGGCTTGATAAGCCGTATTGATGCGCTGAAAGTCTTCGCCGCCACCAATTGCTACCCATAGGTCGCGAGGCACAGAAAGCAACGAGACCGAACCGGTTGTTTTTACGTAGTGCATCACCATCAACGTGTCGCTGCGTTGACCGCCGATTTCTCCCTCTGCACCCACGGCGTTGAAATCTGGATCAGTTGGGTCGGCTCCTGCCCGCGAGTCAGAACCAACTAGTAAATAGTTTTCAAACAGCGGATCAGGTGGTGAGAGTGCACTCGTTGCAGTTGTTTCACGCCGAATGCCGTCAAGTTGGGCATGAACACTTCGAACTATTCCAAAAGATCCAGCTAGTGCGGTAACGAGCGCCGTGATACCTGTGATCAATAACCGTGTCGAACGCTTACCACGAGTTCGTGTTTCAGGACGATGTACCACCACGGTTAGACGGTAGTCGTTCTGGACGAACGAGCATGATCACTGCGCCCGTAGGTGTATGACATCCCCAGTATCAATCTGATGAGTTGTTCCCATGTCATCAACAACTTCAAGTCGACCGTCCATGAGCACGTTTGTAGCGCGACCCGTAATCACTTGCTTGGCCAGATCTACTCGAACTTCTTTGCCAAGCGTCACAAGATGTTCCATGTATTTTGTGTGCAGTTGTGTTGGATCAAGAGCTTCAAGAACATCGATGTGCCCCAACATTGTTCGCAGCAGATCAGTTGGCGTTGTCTGCGCGTTTCGAGATGCAGCGTTGAGCGAAACTGCATCCGGTGGCGCCCATCCGACATTGACACCGATACCAACGACTACAAAATCGGCTGCACCTTGCGCCAAAATTCCCGAGACCTTTTTGTTGTCAATTAATAAATCATTTGGCCATTTCATTTGAGGCGTGAGTTGCACAAGTTGCTCGCTCGCAAGCGCTGCAGCCATTCCCACCATTTGCGTAAATTGATGCGTCGGTCGTTCAATCGTGTCCGCAAAACGAAACAACAGCGAGACAAGTAAATTGGATCCGGGTTCGGCAACCCACGTGCGATCGAGTCTGCCTTTTCCTGCACTCTGAAATTCGGCCATCAAGACGCTGTGATGTGCGGCACCACTATGCGCACTCGCCAACAGATCTGCGTTGGTGCTGCCTGTTTCAGCGACAACAGAAACCCACCAACCATTGGGCCAGGCGCGTGCGTTTTCGGGCTGGTTGGGAGACACAAGGTTCATCAGGTAAAGATAGTAAGCCGTGTTGAAAAAAATCCTGATAGCCAATCGAGGCGAAATCGCCGTTCGTGTCATCCGTACCGCCCGAGAAATGGGTATCGCCACGGTTGCCGTGTATTCCGAGCTCGATCGCAATGCTCTGCATGTGCGACTTGCCGATGAGGCATATGCCCTCGGTGGCCAAACTGCAGCAGAGAGCTACCTCAACACCGAAGCCATCCTGGATGCAATTCGTAAGAGCGGCGCAGATGGTGTGCACCCCGGCTACGGATTCTTCAGCGAAAATGCCGACTTCGCACAGGCCATCACCGACATGGGCGTGGCGTTTATTGGGCCACCTCCAGCAGCAATCGTTGAAATGGGTGACAAAGTGTCATCACGCAAAGCTGCGCTTCGCGGTGGTGCACCAATCGTGCCTGGCACAACAGAGTTCACAAAAAGCGCCAAGGAAATCACCGACTTCGGAAACGAGTTTGGTTGGCCAGTAGCAATCAAAGCTGCCTTTGGTGGCGGCGGCCGCGGAATGAAAGTTGTGCAGTCTGCCGACCAAGTGCAAGAAGCAATGGACTCCGCTCAACGCGAATCAAAAGCGTTCTTCGGTCGCGATGAAATTTATGTGGAGCGCTACCTCACCTGGCCGCGCCACATTGAGGTTCAGCTCGTCGGCGACAAACACGGAAACGTCGTGTGGGTTTCTACTCGCGACTGTTCGGCACAGCGTCGTCACCAAAAACTGATTGAAGAAGCCCCAGCCCCTGGCCTGCCAGACGGCATGGAAGAGGCAATGGGTGCCGCTGCAGTTAAAGCTGCAAAAGCCGTCGGCTACTACAACGCAGGCACTGTCGAATTCATTTATCAAGACAACGATTTTTTCTTCCTTGAAATGAACACTCGCTTGCAAGTCGAGCACCCAGTAACAGAAGTCATTACTGGTATCGACTTAGTTGAGTGGCAAATCCTGGTTGCGTCTGGCGAAAAATTGCCGATGACCCAAAAAGAAGTTGCGGCTCGTCGCAATGGACACGGCATTGAAGTTCGTATCAACGCCGAAAATCCAACAGCCGGAAAATTCTTGCCCTCGCCTGGAACAATCACCGCTCTCACAACCCCAGATGGTTTCGGTACCCGCTTCGACGGTGGCTACGAAGCTGGCGATACTGTCAGTCAGTATTACGACAATCTTGTTGGCAAATTGATCGTGTGGGGCAAAGACCGCGACACTGCAATTGCTCGCACTATTCGCGCACTCGAAGAAATGGTGATTGTGGGAGTTCACACAACCATTCCTGCTGACCTCGCAATCTTGCGTCACCCAGACTTCTCTGCAGTCACTCACTCAACAAAGTGGGTTGAAGAGACTCTCGATTTATCGAAACTTGTTTCGAGTGCTGGTGCCCCGTCATCAACTGACGACCAAGATCTGGTCGAGCGCTCGACCACTGTCGAAGTTAATGGCAAGCGATTTGACGTGAAAATGTGGGTTCCTGAATTTGCAGTCGGCACCGCTAAAAAGTCAAAAAAGCCAACGCGGGGCTCGAGTGGCGCAGGTGGCGGTGCAGCAAGCGGTGCGGTGGAAGCACCAATGCAGGGAACCATTGTCAAAGTCATGGTTGAAGTGGGGCAAACCGTTGCCGTTGGTGATGCTGTGGTCGTGCTTGAAGCGATGAAAATGGAAAACCAAATCACCGCTGAAAAAGCAGGAAAAGTCACCAAAGTCAACGTCACTACTGGCGACAAAGTTGGCTCTGGAGACGTGCTCGCAGTTATTGAATAAGCAAAAAGTAAGTAAAACTAGTAGCGACACATCAAGCCCGCGCGACTAGTTTGTGAGCGTGACTTCTAGCCCCGAATCAGCCGAAAACGTCGAAGACCTCGATATTGCTCAAAGCTCGAGTGGCCTAGCTGCCGAGATGACGCGCCGGCTCGACAACATTGCAGCCCTTCGCGCACAAGGCACTAACCCTTACCCATACCGTTTTGACCGCACGCACACACTTGGCGAAATTCGCACAGCACATGGTGCGCTCGAAGCCGGCAATGAAACGACCGATCATGTCACCATCGCTGGGCGCATCATGCTCAAGCGAGATCAGGGCAAACTCATTTTCTGTACACTTCGCGATCGCACTGGTGATATCCAGTTGTTTGTATCGAAAGCAATTGTTGGTGACGATGCATTTGATGCGATCAACAATTTTGATTTAGGTGACTGGGTTGGCGTAAGCGGTTTGGTGATGACGACACGCAAAGGCGAGTTGTCAGTCAAGGTTGATACCGCTCAGTTGTTGGCAAAAGCCGTGCGACCAATGCCAGACAAATGGCACGGTCTCACCGATGTCGACACTCGATATCGCCAGCGATACGCAGACCTCATTATTAATGAAGAGGCTCGTCGCACGTTCGAGATCCGTCACGCAACGATTGCCAGCTTTAGAAAGACGTTGCACGACAACCAATTCATCGAAGTAGAAACTCCGGTTTTGCACATGGAAGTCGGCGGTGCTCATGCTCGCCCATTCATCACCCATCACAACACGCTCGACATGCAACTCTTTTTGCGCATCGCACTCGAGTTGCACCTCAAGCGACTGATCGTTGGCGGCATGGAGCGTGTGTTCGAAATCGGTCGCGTGTTTCGCAACGAAGGCATTTCAACACGCCACAACCCAGAGTTCACGATGATGGAGAGCTACCAGGCCTTTGGCGACTACACCGAAGTCATGGCTCTCACTGAACAGCTCATCACCAATGCTGCTCGTGAAGCAACCGGAAGCACCATTGTCATGATTAATGGAAAAGAGTTTGATCTTGCTCAACCATGGCGCAAAGCGCGCATGATTGACTTGGCTGGCGAAAAGGTTGGCGAAACCTTGCACCCTTCAATGGATGTAGATGCTGTTCGCAGTATCGCCGCAAAGCACAAGATCAAAACCGATGTTCATTGGGGCTCGGGACGCATCATCAAAGAGATATTCGCCGAACTCGCTGAGGGTGATCTGCAAGAACCAACCTTCGTGACTGGACACCCTGTTGAGATCTCTCCTCTTGCACGAGCAGACCGTAATGACCCACATCTCACCGAGCGATTCGAATTGTTTATTGGAGCCCGCGAACTCGCAAATGGTTATAGCGAGTTGAATGATCCGGTCGAACAGCGATTGCGGTTTGAAGACGAGCAAAAAGCCAAAGTCGCTGGTGACAACGAAGCCGGCAGTATGGACGAGGACTACTTGCGTGCACTCGAGTTTGGAATGCCGCCGACTGCAGGCCTTGGAATTGGCATCGATCGACTTGTCATGTTGTTGGCTACTGCTGGTTCAATCAAAGATGTGATTCTGTTCCCAACACTTCGCCCAGAGGCCAAGTAGCCGTGGCTGCTGCAACTTCTACCCCAACAGGCGCATGGGGCGTTGGCCTTGCAACTATTGCAGCAGATGGCACAACGCTTGACACCTTCTTCCGACATCTCGGTCTGGGAAACGCCGTGCCAGCCGGAACGCCTGGCGAGACTGAGTCAGCGACTGATGAGCGCCGCGGTGTCGCCATCGTTCCTACTTCCCTCGTCATCGACACCCAGGTCGCACCAACAAGCGCAACTGACGTCTACTTGCGGTTGCATCTCCTCTCACACCGTCTTGTTGAGCCACGAACGATCAATCTCGACGGAGCATTTGGATTACTGACCAATGTTGCATGGACATCAATAGGCCCTGTCGCTCTCGACACGCTTGAAGACGTTCGCTGCAACCTGTTGCGTCAAGGTCAACACCTTGTCGTGCACGGAGTCGACAAGTTTCCCCGCATGACTGATTACGTCGTGCCTTCTGGCGTGCGCATTGCAGACGCAAGCAGAGTGCGTCTCGGTGCACACTTGGCAAGTGGTACCACGGTCATGCACGAAGGTTTTTGCAACTTCAATGCCGGCACACTCGGCGCATCAATGGTCGAAGGCCGCATCTCGGCTGGCGTGATTGTCGGCGACGGATCCGACATCGGTGGTGGAGCATCCATCATGGGCACACTCTCTGGTGGCGGCAAAGAAATGGTCACTGTTGGTAAAAAGTGTTTGCTCGGCGCAAATAGTGGGCTCGGCATTTCTCTTGGCGACGACTGCATCATTGAAGCAGGTCTCTACATCACCGCCGGTACTCAAGTGAAGTTGCCAGATGGCACTGTGGTCAAGGCACGCGAACTCTCTGGAGCAAGTGGATTACTGTTTCGGCGCAATAGCCAAAGCGGTGCAGTTGAAGCCGTGCAGCGCACCGGCAACTGGGGTGGGCTCAACGCCGCCCTACACAAAAACTGAGCCATGCAGTTTGACGACTTCGCACAGCTTGTGCGCACCCGAAGGTCGCAATTACTTGTCGATCAGGAACGCGACGTCGAGATCGATCTGATCAATCAGTTGTGTTCTGTCGCTACATGGGCCCCAAATCATCAACAGACATGGCCATGGGTGTTTAGCGTATTTACGGGCGAGTCGCGTCGTGGGCTGAGCAATGCAACGGCCGATGCAATGCAGCGCAATGGTGACTCCGACATGAAGGTAACTAAAACACGCACTAAGTATTTGCGCGCACCAGTCGTTGTTGTTGTCGGTTCTGCCCCAGGTGAATCAGCACTTCAAAATGAAGAAAACCGTGACGCTGTTGCGGCGGGCATTCAAAACATGTTGCTCGGTGCAACTGCACTAGGACTTGCAAGTTTTTGGTCGAGTTGCCCAAAAGGTTGCAACGATGATGTTGCACGCCATTGTGGATTTGCTTCAGGCACACATGTAACCGCGATGTTGTATATCGGTTGGCCAACAAAAATGCTGCCGGCTATTGAGCGCCCAGCGCCTGCGATCACCTACTTCAATTAATTGTGAAGGATATGGTCAACACATGCAAACACGTCATGTAACCAGCACTGGATCTCCGTCAGACCCAGTCGCACGACGTGCCCCCGCAAAGCG
The DNA here is from genome assembly GCA_947458565.1 of Acidimicrobiaceae bacterium. Classification (GTDB taxonomy): domain Bacteria; phylum Actinomycetota; class Acidimicrobiia; order Acidimicrobiales; family Ilumatobacteraceae; genus UBA3006. The sequence goes on along the minus strand of CANGZK010000002.1, from coordinate 7,000 downwards.
CACTGCCGCCAATACCGCTTCCATCCTCAAGGCACTCACCCAAGAGGCGACGGCAGTTGGACTGGACAGCATTGCAGCAAGCTCGATTGCCAAACGCGCAGGCCTCACGACTGGCGCAATTTACAATCGCTATGAAAACAACGATGAAATGCTCGTGGCGTTGTGGGAGCACGTTGTCGCCCAAAAGTTTGGCGACCACATTCGCGAAACAATTCTTTTTCTCACCGCACAAGCAAAACCCAACCTTGACCCCAACCTCATTGCACGACTTGAGCGACCGTCGTCGACTCTTGCCCTAGCTGCAGAGTTTGTAGTTGTTGCTCAACGCAACGAGGTGGTAGGTGAAGTTGTGATTCCGCAGATAACTCAGTGGCTTTACGACGCAGGGCTCAAGAAAAGCAGCTCACCGATCGAGTGCGCGGGTGTCGCACTTGGGGCCAGCATGGTTCTCGGATCTACGTTGCGTTCATTTATTACAACAACGAATCCCAATCTTGGACTAGTACTACGAGGTTTGCGCCAGGCCTATCAAACAGCGCAGCCGACGACTGTTGCACCTCCAGTGCCAAAGCCACGACCAGTTGAAGCCAACACAGGTAATGCGGTGCGCGATGCGTTGATCAACGCAACAGCCGAAGTGATGGCCAAAACCGGTTTTACTGGTGCCACCATTTCGCGCATTGCCCGCAAATCCAAACTGACAAGTGGCACGATCTATAACGTTTACGACGATAAAGAACAACTCATGAACGATGCGGTTGTCGAGTTACTGAAAGCAACGCAATATCAAAACCTTGTTGCAAAACAAGATGCATCTCAAGTTCAACGGCCCAACTTCGGTCTCACCGACAGTTTTCAGTTTGGCCTGATTCCAGAACGACAAACTTGGTTGCGTTTCCGTCAAGAATGCATCATTGCCACTCGGCATCATCGAAGCACACACCGCCAGATGCGCAAGGTCGTTAACGATCTAGATAGACAGATGATTGATGCATTCCCCACAATCCATCCCGACATCATCAACTTGCTGAGCGCCGGCGAACAAACCATCGGTTACGGCTTCAGTTCTCTCTTTGCCTACACCGACCAACTTCCACGATGCGATTTCAATGCAATCATGGTTCAAATTGCCAATCAAAACATTGGTTAGATTTTTCGGCTTAACTTGGGCGATACACACCAAACACGTCGCGTAATGCATCGCTGACTTCGCCCAGAGTTGCATTTGCCCGCAATGCAGCCTTCATTGGGATCAGCACGTTGTCGGTTGATTTTGCTGCGGCACGCAAGTCTTCTAAACACGCAGCGACTACTGCCATGTCTCGACCCGACTTGTACTGTGTCAACCGTGCAACCTGTTCTTTTTCAAGTAACGGGTTTGCAGGAGTAATTTTTGGCGCTGGCTCGTTGTCAACAGTGAATTTGTTGACACCCACCAATACTCTCGATTGATCATCGATGGATTTGGTGTACGAATATGCAGCATCTTCAATCTCGTCCATCTGAAAGCCCGCTTCAATTGCTTGCACTGCCCCACCCATCTCATCAATGCGGGCGATGTACTCGTAGGCCAACCTCTCAACTTCATTGGTAAGCGACTCAACAAAGTATGAGCCGGCGAGTGGGTCTGGCGTGTCAGTGACACCACTCTCAAAACCAATGATCTGTTGAGTACGCAAAGCAATTCGCGCCGCATCTTCTGTTGGCAAACTTAGGGCCTCGTCAAAGCCATTTGTATGCAAACTCTGTGTGCCACCCAGTACCGCAGCCATACTCTGAATTGCCACACGCACAACGTTGTTGAGCGGTTGCTGAGCGGTCAGCGTCGATCCGCCAGTCTGGGTGTGGAAGCGCATCAATTTGCTTGCAGCCTTCTTTGCACCAAAGCGATTGGTCATGATGTCATGCCACATACGGCGGCTTGCACGAAACTTGGCAACCTCTTCAAAGAAGTTGTTGTGACCATTCCAAAAGAAACTCAGTCGTGGTCCGATGTCGTCTACATCTAGTCCGGCGTCTACTGCTGCCTGAACGTAGGCAATCGCGTTGCTCAACGTAAATGCAAGTTCTTGCACTGCAGTTGATCCTGCTTCACGAATGTGATAGCCAGAAATTGAAATCGTGTTCCACTTGGGCACGTTGGCCGCGCAATATTCAAAAATATTGGTGATCAACCGCATTGACTGCGTTGGTGGGTAAATGTATGTGCCGCGTGCGATGTATTCCTTCAAGAGATCATTTTGAATTGTTCCGCTAATTGCAGTTGCTGGAACGCCACGCTCTTCGGCTACAAGTTCGTACATCAACAACAAGATCGAAGCTGTCGAGTTGATCGTCATCGACGTCGTGACTTTGTCGAGAGGCAAATCGGCAAGCAATGTTCGCATGTCGTCGAGCGAGTCAATCGCCACGCCAACCTTGCCTACCTCGCCTGCCGAACGTGGATGATCGCTGTCGTAACCCATCTGCGTAGGCAAGTCGAAAGCACAGCTCAGTCCTGTCTGGCCAGCTTCAAGTAAAAACTTAAACCGTTGGTTGGTGTCAGCTGCACTTCCAAACCCCGCGTATTGGCGCATCGTCCAGAGACGATCGCGATGCATGGTTGGGTAAATACCTCGGGTGTAAGGAGGCTCGCCAGGATTGCCGATTTGGGCCGTCGAGCCAGCAATTGACTCGGCCGTATAGAGGGGCTCAACAACGATTCCGGAGTCTGTTTGGCGTGGGGTTTGAGATTCGGTCACGGGTTACAGGCTACGAGATTGACTGCGAGGCACACTGGCTCGCACGGCAATTACGGCAGATCACGCTCTTGGCTAGCCTTGGCACATGGCAATTACCGAGAGCACAAAGAAGATTGACGGTCGTGAACTTGTCCCCCAGCAGCTTGCAGCACTTGGGCGCCCCACATACGACAACGTTGAAGATGAGCGCCGCGCACGCAAGATTGGCTTAGCCGCATCTCTTCGCGTGTTTGGTCGCCTCGGTTACGGCGAAGGTGTGGCAGGCCACATCACTGCACGCGACCCAGAATTCACCGATCACTTTTGGGTCAACCCGTTCGGTAAAAGTTTCCGCCACATGAAGACAAGCGATCTGATCTTGGTCAATCACGATGGCGATGTTGTGTACGGCAATCAACCCGTCAACAAAGCAGCGTTTGTATTGCACGCCGCAATCCACAAAGCACGACCAGAAGTGATTGGTGCAGCACATGCGCATTCCACGTATGGCAAGGCATGGTCATCGCTCGGTCGCAAGCTCGATCCGATCACACAAGACTCCTGCATTTTTTACGAAGACCACACCGTGATCTCCGAGCAAGGCGGTGCAGTTGTATTCGAAGCAACAGCTGCCGAAGAAATCATCTCCAAGTTTCCAACTGGCAAGGCCGCGATTCACCAGAACCACGGATTGTTCACAGTCGGCACCACGGTTGAAGCTGCTGCATTCTGGTTTATCACCATGGACCGCAGTTGCCAAGCGCAACTACTTGCCGAAGCAGCAGGCACACCGAAACTGATCCCCCACGAATCTGCGCTGTACACGCAACAGCTAACGGGATATGCCGATGCTGGTTGGTTTCAGTTTCAACCGCTGTTTCAAGAAATTTGCGCATCAGATCCCGAACTCTTCGAGTGAACAAACAAAAACCTGGATCGGCAGCTGCACGCATTGGCGCATTGCCACCCGAAATATTTTTCATTTGCTCCGCATCCGCTCAATATGTTGGCGCAGTAATTGCGTTTAACTTATTTGACCAACTCGCACCAGCAAGCGTGGCCTGGCTTCGTGTTATCAGCGCCGCATTAATTCTGCTCATTTTTTCTGCACGCCGATTACGCGCACAAGGTGCTTGGACAAAAGATGAATTTGTCTCTGCTGCAAGTTTTGGGATTGCCGTTGCGTTTATGAATCTCACGTTTTATCTGGCGATAGATCGACTCGACCTCGGCAAAGGTGTAGCGATCGAATTCATTGGCCCCATCTGTGTGGCTGCTCTGCAAACCAAATCTCGACGCAATGCTGGCGCTCTCGGGCTTGCAACACTTGGCGTAATTATTCTTTCTGGATTCGAACTTGGCAATGAACCGCTTGGCCTGTTGTTCATCTTTTTAGCATCTGCATGTTGGGCTGCATACATCGTGGTTGGGTCACGCGTAGCCCAACTCAATAGAGGCGTCTCAGGGCTCGGCGTAGGCCTTGCAATTGGCGCAATTGCTATTGCCCCGTTTGGAGCACCACAGAGCGACCCGGCCTGGACATCACCCACAATTTTGGGCCTGTGTTTACTTGTCGGCTTGTTCTCCAACGCACTTGGATACGGAATAGAGCAATCCATCATGCGCAAGATTCCGGTTCGCAGATTTTCGGTGCTGCTCGCACTCTTGCCAGTCACGGCTGTTGTATTTGGACTTGTATTTCTTGATCAGACTCCCACCTTTATCGACGCAATCGGAATCGCATTGGTGCTCACAGGTGTGGTTGTACAACAACGCGAAACACTGACTCCAGTAAGCGAATCTTCCTAAAGCATTGCCCTTTCCTGCCGATCATTCTCGGTAGAATGAATGTCAAGCGAGCGAGGAGAATCCTTCAGCATGCGCGTACCCCCAAAATCGAAAATGATAAGTGCGGTTGGCATTATTGTCATCGGCCTGCTCGCCACGATTTTGCCTACAAGTTCGGTACGTGCCGACAACGGTTTGTTGCCCAACGCAATCGTGATCAATGGTCGCGGCTATGGACATGGGCGTGGCATGAGCCAATACGGTGCCTACGGGTGGGCTACGAATGGCTCGACGTGGACCGAAATTCTCAATTTCTATTACGGCGGTGCGACCGGAAATACCATCGGCTCGCTTGCCGAACCTGGTCAAATGATGACCACGTATCTTTCAGCTATGAACGACAAGTCGACTTCGGTTGTTGCCGATGCCAGTAATGCGGTGTTTTTGCAAGACCCAACCCCTGGCCGACTCTGGACTTCGCTTGTAGCAATTGAAACCTCGCAACGCGTATATCGAGTATGGGGTTCGATGGAACGAAAATGTGCAATAACGACAGACCCTGCCACCGAAGGTTTCACTTTGATTGGAGACGTTGAAACAGTTGCTTCGTTTACCACGACCGTTGGCTCAGACCCAGCCGCCGCCGCAACTGCTGTCATCGGCTTGTGCGAGCCACGTACCACCACTAAGAACAAGATTCGTTACTACCGCGGTGAAATCCGTGCAGTCAATAACTCGAGTGGCGCTAATCGCACCATCAACGCCACCAGTATTGAAAGCTATTTGCGAGGTGTCGTGCCACGCGAATCTCCTGCCAGTTGGGGCAATGCTGCAGGTGGGCTTGGAATGAATGCTCTGCGTGCTCAAGCAGTCGCCGCACGCTCCTATTCAGCAACTGAGTACCGGTATGCAGGCCTAGCTCGCACGTGTGATTCACAGGACTGTCAGGTCTACGGAGGCAGTGCTCTGCGCGAATCCGTAAACGGTGAAATCATCGAGCTCGAACATCCACTCACCGATCAGGCCATAGCCGAAACTGCTGGCGTCGTGATCATGCAACCAAACGGCAAGCCTGCACGCACGGAATTTACTTCGAGCAACGGTGGTCGAACCGCAGGCGGCACGTTTCCTGCACAAGTTGACTTGGGCGATCTTGCGAGCGACCTTGACAATAACTTGCTGGTCTGGACGCGCATCATTTCCGCCGCACAGTTGATGGCAAAGTACCCACAGATTGGCACACTCACATCAGTTGTCACTACGCACGATGGTCTTGGCGGAGATTGGAATGGCTACGCAACCTCAGTTGCCATCAATGGCACCGCGTCTACCGTCACTGTCAAGGGCTACGACTTTAAATCCATCTTTGATTTACCCGCACCGTGGTACGAGACCTCACCAATTTATGGTGCTGCATTTGACGCTGCCCCTGTTGGACCAATGCTGTTTATCGGTGATTCGGTAGGTGAAAGCATTACCAGCACATTCGCATCAGTGGTCACCCCTGCTTACCCGACCATAAATTATCAAGCGCTCGCCAATCGCTGCCTTGTAGGCCCGAGTTGTGTAGCTGCAGCAGTCGGATCGCCAGACGCCCCAACAATCATCAATGCGCTCACTCCAGAGCAATACCCAAGCATCGCAATTATCCAGTTGGGTTACAACGATGATCCAAACACATTTCAATCCGATGTTGATCAAGTAATCAATGCGCTGAATGCTCGTGGAGTTCAACGAATTGTGTTTATCAATCTCTCAACTCGCCGAACATCGCGCAACTATGCGCTTTCCAACGCAATTCTTGCAAACGCCACGACAATTTACCCAAACATTTCGCTGTTCGACTGGAATGCAGCATCAAGTGCACCTTCACAAAACCGATGGTTTAGTGATGATGTTCATCTCACGACCACAGGGCGCAGCGAATTTACATTGTTTATACGCAATCAATTGGACGCTCTGCGAGCACAGAACATCATTACTAACGGAGTTGCACCGGTGGTACCACTTGGCGCACCGATGGCCAAGGGCGATCGCGGCAAGAACGTCAAGAGGCTGCAAAATGCACTCAATACATACTTCAAATTGCCAAAGAAAAAACGCGTTGTTGTTGATGGAATTCTTGGAAAACGCACTATTGAACTCATCAAAACTCTTGAAACAAATGCCGCTCTACCAATCGACGGCGTCGCCGATGAAGCCGTTTTGGCAGTGTTGGGCATCGACCCAGCAACAATCGTTCTCTTTGAGGGAACCAAACATGCGACAGTTGCTACTGCTCAAACCGCTCTAGCCAGAGTGCTCAAAATCAAAATACGTGCTGATGGCATCTATGGCTCAGGCACCACGCGTCAAGTAAAGCGCTTTCAGAAAAGCGTTGGTTTAAAACAAACGGGCACGATCAACCGCCTGACATGGCTAGCTTTACTCAGTGCTTCAAAGCTGAAGTAAACCGTTCTTCCCACGCAGCATTACTGACCATCGTCGGATAT
>CANGZK010000001.1 GCA_947458565.1 Acidimicrobiaceae bacterium | reverse complement strand
GCTCCTGTGAGCTGTGCTCTTCGCAATGCACTCGGCAACTGCGCAACCGCAACAGCGGATGCGTACCTGGCCTGCATTTTTGTCGCGAGACCTGGTTTGCTGTCGTATGAACAAGTGACAACCGGGATCTTGAGATGGCGGGCCGCCCGACAAATTGGCGCACTCACATAACCACCAACCGAAACCACAACCTGAGGTCTGTGCTGCACCAACACTTGAGTCGCTAATTGCGTAGCACGCATCATGGTTGGCAACATTCGCAGATTGCGCCTAATTTTGGCAAGGCTCAATCCACGCTGAAGTCCGTCGACACCAAGAAAAACGCACGCGATACCTGTTTGCGGCACAAGTGTTGTCTCAATACCTCGATCAGAACCTACGTACACCAAAGTTTCTCGGGCGTGTCCGGCCTCTACCAATAATTCAATAATCGCAAGCGCGGGCACCACGTGCCCACTTGTCGCGCCCCCCGTAATAACGGCATATGTCGTAGGGGCAGGGGCAACCATGGCTCTACTTCATATTACGCGCAACGTTGAGCAAAAGCCCAGAGGCTGCCATCACCATAAACAACGAGCTTCCACCGTATGAAATAAACGGCAAGGTCAAACCTGTGACTGGAAGTGCACCAGTTACTCCACCGATATTGATTGTCGCTTGAATGCACAACCAAGTTGTGATGCCGCCCGCGAGCACTGCTCCAAATGGATCTCGTGCACGGAGAGCAACCTGAACACCAAGCAGTGCAAGTGCAAGAAACAATCCGATCACCATTGTTGATCCGATAAGACCAAATTCTTCGGCGACAATTGCAAAAATAAAATCACTATGAGCTAGTGGCACGTATCCCCACTTGCCAGTGCCACGACCGGCACCCACGCCAGTGATGCCACCGTTAGAAATACTCAATATTGACTGCCAAACTTGATAAGCGGAGTGTCCTTTATTTTCTTGGAGATCAAGAAAAGATAGAAAGCGTTGCTGCATTCGAGAACTTGCCGAGATTGCAACAACAGAACCCAACACCGTGAGGGCACCAATGGATCCAATAAGGCGCAGCGGCGTACCGGCAACAAACATGGTTGAGAGAATCACGCAGGTAAAAACGATGGCAGCTCCAAAGTCTTTTTGGATCATGCACAACGAAACCGACAGAAACCACACCGTCACGATTGGTACAAAAGTTCTCTGGAGATTTTCAATTTCTTTTCGACGACGACCAAGAACGCTCGCACAATACAACAGCACTGCAACTTTCAAAATTTCGGATGGCTGAAACCGCACCGGCCCAATTTCTGCCCATGCACGTGCACCGTTAATCGTCACACCGATGGGAGAAAACGGGAGCACCATCAAAACCAATCCGGCACCGAGCACATACTTCACCCATTTATGCCAGATGTGATACGGCATTCGGTACGTCACAAGCAGGGCGAAGAAACCACAGACCGACCAGGCAAGTTGTTTACGAAACATGTACCAGGCCGACCCACCGTTGTTGATTGACACGATCGATGAAGACGACAAGACCATGATGAGTCCGAATACAACAAGCACCGTGATAACACCAACAATGCCGTAATAGACCTTGCTCGGAACATCAGTTGCGAGTCTGCTTGCTTGGGCCTTACCACTCTTGTTCAATACAGCACGACGTCTCTCGGCCGGAGTGAGTTGACTGTCTGCAGAAATCGTTGCCATAAGTGCCTCGTCTATTTGTCTTGTTTATTTGCTTTGTTTTGGTTTTAACTTTGCTTCATCGTGCACACATTGCATGAAGTCTTCGCCGCGTTCCATGTAATTGTTATACCAGTCGTAGCTAGTGCATGCAGGTGATAGCAACACAACGTCCCCACTGACAGCAAGTGTGCGAGCAAGACGAACAGCTTCCTTCATTGATTCTCCGCGCACCACACGACACACACCGTCAAATGCTTTTTCAATTTCTTGAGCATCGTCGCCAATTGCCACCACCGCTTTAACATGCCCTGGTTGACCAGCAAGCTCCGACAAATCAAGACCTTTATTGCGCCCTCCAGCAATCAGGACAATATTTTGAAATGACTTGATTGCAACCGCAGCTGCATGAGGACTTGTGGCCTTCGAGTCGTTGTACCACTTCACTCCTTCGATCATTTCCACAAACTCAATTCGATGAGGAGCATTATCGAACTCTGAAAGAGCTCGAGCAACATGACTCGGCTCAACCAAACCACTCTCGATTGAGATCGCGGCGGCGGCGAGAGCGTTGGTGATGTCGTGTGGCATCGCACGTTTCATGTCCGAGATTTTCATGATCGATCCGTGTGGCGTGTTGAGGCATCCATCTTGCGCGTGATAGTCGCCCTTCATCGCCCCAAACGTGACTGTGCGTGCGGTGCTCTGTTGCGCAATTCGCAATATCAGCTCATCATCAATGGGCGCTACTGCAACATCCCCAGCTCTTGTATGTGCCCACAATTGAGCCTTTGCCTCTGCGTAACTTTCCATACTGGTGTGCCAGTCGAGATGGTCTGGTGCGAGATTGAGCCACACCGAAGCACGAGTGCGGAAGTTTTCACAGTTCGCCAATCGAAAACTCGAGCACTCAATAGCAAAAACTTGGGTGTCGGTGTCGAGTGCAGCGATTAATGGCGTTTCGGTATTGCCTACAGCCATGCTCTTGTGACCAGCTGCTTGCAACATCGCAGCAGTCATCAGCGTTGTTGTTGTCTTGCCATCGGTTCCAGTGATGCCGAGCATTGGACGCGGTCCACCTGCACGTTTTTCTTCGAAGTTGTAGGCCAGCTCAATTTCAGAAGAAATAGGCAAACCCATCTGTCTGGCAGCAGACACCACAGGATGGCTTTCGGAAATTCCGGGTGCAGGGGCGAGACGACCAATACGTTTCATAACATCCAGCACTGCTGTCTCGTTCGTTGTGTCGACAAATTCGCAGTTCAAACTGAGAGCAAACTCATTGTGTTGTTTCGTAGCCTGATCATCACCGAGAATCACACTCTCCCCCCTCTGATGAAGAGCGTTCGCGACTGCCATCCCTGCCACACCAAGACCAAACACCAAAGTTGTTTGCTTGGCGCTCAACGAAGACCAGCCTGACGCGTAAAATCTGCGATGAAAAGTGCGACAGCAGTTGCAACACAAATTCCAGAGATAATCCAGAATCGAATAATTACTGTTGTCTCTGGCCACCCACTCAATTCAAAATGATGATGGATCGGCGACATCTTGAGTAGTCGTCGCTTTCGACCCGACGCCTTAAACACGCCCATCTGCACTGCAACCGAACCAGCTTCGAAAACATTGATTCCGCAGACGATCGGCAAGAGCAAATGAGTATTGGTCGTGACAGCAAGCATTCCCAGTGCCGCGCCAAGTCCGAGCGCACCAACGTCTCCCATAAAAATTCGTGCCGGAGCAGCATTCCACCACAAGAAGCCTGCACACGCGCCCGCCAAAGATGCCGACAACACAGCAAGGTCGAGCGGATTCACGATGTCGTATATACGAGGATTACGAAATGCCCAATACGCGATCACGGTGAAAGCCAAGAATCCAAATAGCGCCGAACCTGCAGCCAAACCATCCAAACCATCTGTCACGTTGACAGCGTTAGTAGTACTCCACACCATGAATGCAGTCCAGACAATAAAAATTGGTCCAGAAATATCCCACCCTGGACTTGTGGCTCGCGTAAACGAAATAGTTTCGACAACACCGGTTGTGCTCGACAGCAGCCACAGCAACAACAGCGTGATACCAAAGGTGATCCAACCCTTTTTCTTCCAGAAAATTCCGCGGTTGTGCTGACGGCGAACTTTCAAGTAGTCATCAAGAAAGCCGATGATTCCGAGTACCAAAACCGTGATCCAAATAATCGCTGCTTGGTCAGAAAACGGAAGACCGGCACGCACATGGGCAACCGTCCATCCAATTGCACCAGCAACCAGAATGGCAATGCCTCCCATTGTGGGGGTTCCCTGCTTGCCCATTTGATGAGCAGGGCCATGATCTTCTGCTCCGAGTATTGGCTGGCCTTTGCCAAGCCGTGTAAAGAACACCATCAACAGACGGGTACCAATGAGCGACAAGATCATGCCGATTGAACCTGCAATAAAAATTGGAATCATAAGAGCTCACCTATCAATTCAGTTGCAACTTGAGCATCATTGAATGGCAGAACCTGATTGCCAATGGTTTGGGTATTTTCATGACCCTTGCCAGCAATGATCACAACATCACCTTTTCTGGCTGTCACTAATGCCAATTCTATTGCAGATCGCCGATCCAGTTCGACACTTACTGTTGCTCTGCGATTGGCGTCCTCTATGCCGGAAACAATTTCATGTGCAATATCCATCGGCTCTTCCGAGCGAGGATTATCTGACGTCACGATCACACAATCTGCTCCCGTTGATGCAATTTCCCCCATCTGTGGACGCTTCGACTTATCCCGATCGCCACCACAACCGAACACCAAAATGATTTTCCCACCCGGTGTAATTATTTCTCGGGTGGTCTCAAGTACTCGTTGCAGTGCATCAGGAGTATGCGCGTAGTCCACAATCACATCAAATGCTGCAAGGTCTGAGATTGATTGAAATCTGCCGGCAACCGTTCCTGCAGCAGCCAATCCGGAAACTATGTCGACGGTGTCGACCCCAAGACTGGCTGCCACAGTGGCGGCAGCAAGCGAATTTGAAACGTTAAATTTTCCGCCAACAGGAACGTGCACTGTCTTTTTTAGCCAAACATATGAGTGGCTGCTCGCAGTGACTTCAATGTTTTTAACATCATCCAACCCAAAGCTCACAGTTTTGATCTCTGTTGCATCCAACAACAATTGACCGTGTACATCGTCACGATTAATGATTCCAAAATTTGAGTACTGAATGTCGAACAAACTTGCTTTCGCCGCAAAGTACTGCTCTTGCGTTTTATGAAAATCTAGGTGCTCTGGAGAGAGATTAAGAAAAACCACCGCATCAAAATGCGTCCCAACAATGCGTTGCAATACGAGTGCATGTGATGTCACTTCCATCACGACTGCTTCAACTCCAGCATTGGCTGCTTGCCACAAACTTCGTTGCAAATCGCAAGACTCAGGAGTTGTCCTCACTCCAGACAACGTTCCAAACACTTCGGTTTTCGAACCCAGCTGGCGAAAAATCGCACCCAATAAATGTGCGGTTGTTGTTTTACCGTTCGTGCCCGTGATACCAACAACACGCATCTTTTGGCTTGGATGGTCATAGAAAGCACTAGCGATTTCACCCATCGCTCGGCGAGTATCACTTACAACGATCTGAGCACATTCGAAAGGAAGTCCTCGCTCGACCAACAGCGCAGATGCTCCCGCACTCAGCGCATCTTGCGCAAAATCATGTCCATCCGTACTTTCGCCCACTACGCAACAGAACAATGCACCGCGACTCACCCTCGTCGAATCATGAGTGATGTCGCCGATCATTACATCGAGTGCACCAAGCGAGGCATACATCACACCTGGCAAATTTCCTGCGTACGTTTTTTCGAGAAGTTTGCCTAGCGCTACAGGCGCGACTGTGTTCGTCGTCGCCTTCATCATTAGTGCGCAGCACCCAACTCGGCAGGGCGCTCCTTTGGACAACCCATATCCGTTGCAGCTGGTCGAATATCAAGTTCGTTGATGAGTACTTGAGCGATGCTGGCAAAAACTGGTGCAGCAGCAGTGCCACCAAAACGGTCGCGTGATGCTGGATCTGGTTCGTCAATTGACACAAGCACGGTGAAGCGTGGTTTTTCTGCAGGCAAGAAGCCAACGAACGACGCAAAATATGCTCGGGATCCATCGTCCTTGATGTACGTGCCATTGTCTTGTCGTTTGTAACCAGTTCCTGTCTTTCCAGCAACAGTCATGCCTGGCACCTTTGCAAGTGCAGCAGTTCCAAAGCAGACGACATCACTCATCATCGAACGCATTGTTGCAGCCACTTCTGGTTTGATCACAGTGTGAGTAGCCGATGGCGTACTTGGTTGATTAATGCCATCTAAGTCGATCACTGAATTGACAAGCCGTGGCGCAACATAGACACCATTATTGGCAACAACATTGACTCCGGCGATCAACTGCAATGCACTTGATGAATATCCATAACCATATGCAGTCGTAAACTTTTCGGTGCCACGTAAATCATTAAATGACTTGAGAAGGCCCTTGCTCTCCCCCGGGTAATTGAGGTCAGTCTTGGCACCAAATCCATACCTTTCGAAATACTCGTGCAACTTCTCTGGTGGCATTGTCTGGGCGATCTGCACTGTTCCGAGGTTCGATGAGTCAACAATGATCTTGCGAACGGTCATGTCTTCAAGTCCGTGCGGGTACGCATCAGTAATTGTCTGCGCCCATTTTGTTCCTGCGTTAAACACCTGCTTACCTGCAACCTTGAATACCGAGTTCGGTTCCACTTTTCCTTCGTTTAGCGCGGCAGAGATGCTAAACACCTTTGCCACCGAACCAGGTTCATACGCGTCCACTGCTGCAAAGTTGCCAGAGTCTGCGGAGTAGGTTCCATCCGTGTTTTTTCGAATTGTCGACATCGCATAAATTTCACCTGTCGTTGAATCCATCACAATCGCTGTGCCACCACGAGCGTTGAGTCGAGTAATCTGCTGAGTAACAATTGCATCCACTTGAAATTGAATATTTCGATCAATCGTCGTCACCAGATCTTGACCTGGCACTGCAACTTGACTCGAGTCATCACCAGTAGGTATTGATTGGCCCTTACTATTGACTTCACGCACTATTCGACCATCGGTGCCGGCTAGCAGCACATTGAATTGCTCTTCTAGGCCTGAAATTCCAACACCGTCTATGTCGGTGCGACCAACAAGTGCACGCAACCCATCCGAAGTCAACGTTCGACTTTGTTCTGCGTACGAAGAAATTCCTGGAAGGTTAAGAGCCGTTAGCGCAGTAGAAACTTCTGTCGTAGCTTGCCGAGCAATATAGACAAAACTTGATCCAGTATTTTGAAGCTTGCCTGCAAGCACCAACTCATCTTCCGGCAACATGCCAAGGACACCTGCAATTGCGCGCGCGGTGGCAACCGGGTCGACAATGACTCGCGGATCAGCAAATACCGTTCGTGTTGGCACTGGCAAGGCCAGCTCCAGACCGTTGCGGTCAAGAATCGATCCGCGCTCTGCAAATGCCGTAGAAATTCGAGTCCGTTGACTCACGCTGGCCTCGCGATAAGCACTCGCACCAATTGTCTGCAAATACGAAACCCGAACAAGCAGCGTCATCAATAACAACGAGATCAACACATACATGGCAACAAGTCGAAAACGAATCTTGCCGCCCTGCAGGTTTTTGTAAAAATCCGTGACCGAAGTACGAGCACGATCTCTGACTACGTCAGCGGCATTTTGACGGGGTTTTTGTCGCGGCTGTGCGCGCGAAATAGGTACTCGACCACCACGACCTCCAGCTACAACGCTCACGGTGTTACCTGCTTTTGTTGCAATGCGGTGAGAGGTGCAAGCGGATTAAAACTCGACATGGCGGAAGGTTCTGCGATCGTCGGGTCCATCAATGCAGTTGCAATAACTACTTGTGCCACAACATCTTGTGGAACTTCTACGAATCGCGAGCCGAGACCTTGCGCCATACCCTGCAAGCCAGCCTGTGTGCGCAAATATTCTGGTGCAAGCAAACCTGCACGCTCTTGACGCAGTTGGTCCTGATACAACTTTGCCAAACGCAATTCACCTGAAACATGGTCCAGTTTCAATTGCTGTTCAGCAATGACAGCCTGGAAACCGATCGCGATACTCATCAGTAAAAACAAACCAACAGCACCCGCAGCAAACAATCGAATTGTTCGACGAGTCGCCTGAGGAACGAGAGTGAGATGGCGCTCAGGGGGTGTCGACTGAACTCGACGTGGGCCAGTTAGTGGCCTCCGTTCAACTGCAATCGCTAGCGCCATCTCAACTACTCACTTTCTCAATGACCCGCAAACGTGCCGAGGCAGCTCGTGGGTTAATTTCGATCTCATTCGCACTCGGACGCTCGCTCACTCGAACTTTGCGAACGAGTTTGTGCAGTGGCGATGCATGGTGGTGATACGGGGATGCAACTATTTGCATCTTCGGGTCGGCCTCTGCATCTTTAAACGCTTGCTTGACAATGCGATCTTCTCCAGAGTGATACGACAACACAGCAATGCGTCCACCAGGACTCGTTGCACGAATTGCTTCATTCAGAGCGCTTGGCAAGATGTCAAGCTCCTTATTGACTTCAATACGAATTGCTTGAAAGCTGCGCTTCGCAGGGTGGCCACCAGTTCGCCGCGCTGGAGCAGGTATCGCCCCTGCAATAATCTCGGCCAATTGCACCGTGTCCGTGATTGGTCGCGCGGCAATGATTGCCTTGCTGATGCGATAAGCAAATCGCTCATCTGCATTATTTCTCAGAACATGTGTCAGTTGTTCGAGGTCATACGAGTTCACCACGTCTGAAGCACTGAGCTGTTGCGTGGTGTCCATGCGCATATCAAGTGGTCCAGCATTGCGATATGAAAATCCTCGATCCGCCATGTCGAGCTGAGGCGACGAAACTCCCAGATCAAAAAGCGCTCCAGAAATCTCGGTGATGCTGTTGCGCTCAAGCATCGAAGACATCTCATCAAAACGTCCCTGCTCGATCATCAAACGATCGCCAATTTCGGCATGTTCGCTAGCCAGTTTGCGGCCATGCGCAATAGCAATTGGATCTTGATCAATGCCAAGCACCCGCATCCACGGATAAGCATTCAACAATCGAACCGTGTGTCCAGCACCGCCCAACGTTGCATCGACGATGACGCCGTGTGGTACTGGCGCAAACACTTCCACGATCTCTGCAGCCATGACTGGATCGTGACCAAACGAAATCGAGCTATTCACTGTTCTAATTTCACGACTGTTTAACGAGTTCGACATAATTATTTGTTCACGATCGCAATAATTTTGCGTAACTTCAGGACACCTGTGCTTCGCTCTTCAGCAGTCCCCCGGCTCGCGGTGCCGCCGGGATGTCTCCCCGCGCGTACGAGATAGAAGCGGGCGGAGTTGATGCTGTCTACCTTGCTCACCGGAAGACTGCTGAAGAGCGAAACCTTGGTCTCGAACTTGTTACACGTTGCGTTGGTTCGTGACTTGTCTCCCTTCGACCGATTCTCTATTGACCAGTGCCCGCAATTTGCTGCAGGCCTTCATCGCTGATGCGCTGATGGCGCGTTGGGTCCCAAATTTCTGCACGATCGAACGAGCCACTGACAACGACTCGTGAATTCAAAGTGAGTCCCGCGTATTCGCGCAAAATTTCATCGATGTTGATGCGCCCTTGGGCATCAACAACAACTTCAAATGTGTTGCTCGCAAGCGCACGCTGCTGATTGCGATCCATCTCTCCAGATCGCACCTTCTCAACAGCATCTTTGGCAACTGCCTCAAATGCCTCTGCCGTCAAAATATCGACGCACTTATCGCGACCAATCGAAAGGTAACAACGGGGTTCCAAACGGGGACGAAACGAAGCAGGCAATCCAAGCCGACCCTTTGGGTCCAACTGACGCTCATGCACCCCTACAAACACTGTGGCCTCCGCTGCCGTTTTTGCATTACTGCTTTGCTCTTCTTTTCCTTGCTGCCACTGGGTTTGAGCCATCGCCCTCACCAAGTGGCTTTACATTATCCCCACTTTCCCCCACTTGCAAGCATTATCCCCCACTTTTCTCCACTTTTTTATGGACTCTCGTTTGAGGCATGCAGAAGCCACGGCATGGATCACAGATCTGCTCGAGCATCGGCTCGAGGATGTTGTTGAGTGCGAGTTACGCGCGGGCTATTTGCGCCATAAAGGCAGCCACTACATCAGATGCCGACAAGCCGGCGACGATTTGGCTCAAGGGCATCACGCTGTGTTCAAGATTTGCTGCGAGCCCATCCCGTGTGGCATTTGGATCGCTGAGCAATTGACAAAACCGTAGTGACAACTCTGCTTCCCAATGCAAATACACCGTGCATTGAAATCGTGCTGCGTCTTTGGTGCGCCGCTGGCTGATACCAACAATTTTTGCGTGCCTGCCTTCAGAGTCGACACCTATCACCTCACCTGGTCCGACACCAGAAAAACACACGAGATCGCCATGCTCGCCAATACTCAGATTTTCGCGATGCACATGTGCCTGCAAAGTTATTGAAGGTGCAAGCGATTTGATTGCAGCTAACCAAACTTCACCCAACCACCATGAAGCTTGCCCAACATCATCTATCCAGAGCAGATCATTTCTAGGAATCACCACGTCCAACCACACCTGCTTGCCGGGCGACAGAAAGACCATCCCTCCACCACTTCTTCGGCGCACTATTTCTACGTTTGCTTTCTCACATGCTTCGATATTGAGTTCGGTCTCTGTTTGACGCGAGCCCAAAACAATCGCAGGAACAGTGACGTCTACATTCCACACACTTCTCTCGGCAGGAAGATCTCGCCCATGTTGCTCAGTTGCAGTTGTATGCACGTCGTGCACAAGCCATGTCGACTCAGGATGCAGCGGCAAGATACTGCTTCCACTCGTCGGGCACACGTCCAACCGACACAGTGATCCAGGCCAATTCACGTGGGGCAAGAGGCTGAGACTCAAGCAACATGCCAGCCTCTTCTGGCGTTCTGTCCCTCTTCCGCAAATTGCAAGGACGACATGCTGCTGTCACGTTTTCCCAAATATGCATACCGCCACGCGACCGCGGCATGACATGGTCAATCGAGTCGGCGACTCCGCCGCAGTACTGACAACGGTGATCATCTCGCGCAAACACTGCACGACGCGAGAGTGCCGTGCGTCGGTGATACGGAACCTTGACCATGTATCGCAGTCGAATCACGAGCGGTCCAGGAATGCTCATCGTTTCCGAATGTACCTCTGTTCCATCATCTTCAATTATTTCGGCTTTGTCTGACAGCACCAAACACACAGCTCGTCGCGCAGAAACAACACTCAGCGGCTCGTATGTTGCATTTAAAACAAGCGCGCTTCGCATGAGTTATGCCTTGAAGAGTCGTCGACGCATCGACGTTCCGGTACTGTGCCAATCTTTTGACCACTCTAAATAGTCGATAATGTCGGCAATCTCTGGTTGGTCAACCCCATACCCATATTGCGTTGTCAACCGAAAATCTACATATGCTCGCGACGGCACTGGTAGGTGCGAACCATGTCGCCACCACTGTCGTGGCACCAAACGCTTAGCTGAACGCAACGCCGATATCCACAAACCGGGCCGCACCACGACGGCACCAATCAGCTTCAGATACGTGCGGAGAACCAGCATCAGATCAGCCCGGCTTTGGTTCCTTGGGTAGACCCAACACCATTTCACCAATGATGTTGCGTTGTACCTGAGACGAACCCGCATAGATAGTTCCTGCGCGAGCGTTCAAGAACGTCATTGTCCAACTCATTGAATCATTTGGCGCGCCAGCATCGTCTGTCGAGAATGCGCTCGAAGGTTTCCGACCTGTCGGAACCATTGCATCCATTCCCAAAAGATCCACACCCAACTCGGTGACGATCTTGTGGTATTCGCTCCAGTACAACTTAAAGATTGCACCGTCCGGACCAGGATGATGTCCGGCCAGAAACTTTGTCAATGTGCGCATGCCCAAGTAACGCATCACCTGGACTTTGGAATAACACCACGCCAGTTTTTGGCGAATGCGTGGGTCATTGCTGACACCGCGATCTTTCGCAAGTTGTAGCAATCGATCAAACTCAGCCTCAAAAGCAATCGGTGCAATCGAAGCCGCAGCCCCGCGTTCAAAGCCAAGCAGACCCATGGCAACTGCCCAACCGTTGTTTACTCCGCCAACGACATTTTCTTTTGGCACGACAGCGTCTGTGTAGAACACTTCATTAAATTCGCTCTCACCAGACAACATCTTGATGGGTCGCACTTCGACACCAGGTTGCCTCATGTCAACGAGCAAAAATGAAATGCCCTTATGTTTTGGCGCATCTGGATCTGTTCGTGCAAGCGTAAAAATATGATCAGCTAGATGACCCGCTGATGTCCAAATCTTTTGTCCATTCAATACCCATTGATCGCCGTCCAACTCTGCACGCAAACCAACATTTGATAAGTCGCTTCCAGCGTTTGGTTCGCTGTAACCCTGACACCACGTATCTTCGCCAGCGAGCAAGCGAGGCAAGTAATGACGCTTTTGCTCTTCGGTACCAAACAGCAACAACGTGTTGCCGAGCATTTGAATGCTGAACACGTCGTTATGTCCTCCGGTTGGTACACCAGCGCGAGCAAACTCTTCGGCGATGATGACTTGCTCAAGTTCCGACAAACCGCCACCACCAAACTCGACTGGCCAACCAGGAGCAAGGTATCCAGATGAAAAAAGTGTCGCGCGCCATTCGGTGATGAAATGCTCAAGCGCATCGCCGGTGAGTGCGCCAATGCCCTTCCAATTTGGAGGCAACTTCTCGGCCAAAAATGCCTGTACTTTTTCGCGATACTCTTCCGCCGCTGCGCTGTATGTCGGGTTCATGAGTCTTTACGCTAGTACGAAGACCTGGCCAGACTCGCAGCGCCAATCAATGGTGCTGCATCTCCCAGACCAACGGGCAGCACCTTCATTCCACGAATAAATTCAAGCCGCGCCGAGCGGTCAAGCTCGTGCTGTACGGCATTAAAGAATGGATCACCGAATCCCAGGGCGACCGAACCTCCGATCACGCAGAGTTGCAAATCCATGAGCGCTCCCACCGACACGAGTGCTCGCCCAACCAGTTTCCCAGCCTCCGTCTTGACTTCATTCGTGGCATGCTCACTCGATTTTCCGGTTATCGCTTCAATCGATCTGCCGGAAACATGCGCTTCCAAACATCCGTGGGCCCCGCACTCACACAACCTGCCATCGGGTTCAACAATTACGTGTCCGATATGTCCAGCGTTACCAAGCCGTCCCGTCACAAGCTTGTTATTCAAAACGATGCCTCCACCGACTCCAGTCGATACCACCATTCCAATTACATCCGAAACTCCTACGGCACTCCCACACCACACTTCTCCAAGCACCAACGCTTGGGCATCATTTGCAATGTACGTTTTTAATCCAGTCGCACTTTCAACGGCCGCGAGCAAACCGAAGCCTCTCCAATCGGGGATGTTTAATGGAGAGACGCTTTCCCCACCCAGTGTCATTGGTCCGCCGCATCCCACACCGCATGCCTCAATGCGCACGTCGGTTTGCAACATTTGTGCATCAATCAGTTTTTTGAGTGCTCCCCATACGTCCGATACAGGCGTTTGGGTTTGCATCCGCGACAACAGTTCACCGCTCGTGGACACCACGCCAACAGCAAGCTTTGTTCCGCCAATATCAATGGCGAGGAAACCCGTTGAATTAAAAGTCTTTGCCAAATTTGATTCGACTCGAAGCGGCATTAGTGCGCGCCTTGCGCAACGACGCAGCGACGTCTTTCAAACCAACTTTGCTCATCGCACGCAATTGCTGCTCAATGATCAACACGCAACCGAGCATTGCCAAAAAGCCGGCGAACGCAACTAGAAAATGTACCTGCAAGGCAAAAACAGTGAACACGAGTGAAGCGATTGCGCCAAGACCAGCCCACCAAGCCTTACGAGCCGAATGAGCATAAATCCCAGATGGTTTTACGGCACTTGCAAATCGCTCATCAGTTTCGAGCGACTGCTCAATTTGTTGCAATATTTTGAGTTCTTCCGCTGACAGTGGCATAGTCACCTCATCTTATTGCTCGGGGCCCCATTTTGATGAACCCGGTCGGCGCTTCGAATTTAGTGTGCTGGCCAAGCCGATTGCGTCGTCGCCAAATCGCTCACGAATGCCGTCGATGGCCGCAGTGGCCGGAGCCCACACCTCGTCAAGCAAAGCTGCATCCTGGCTGTGAGTCCCTTCGTCGAACAAACTTAATTGCGCTTCAGGTACTGCAAAGTTGCGAGTCGAAATACCCACCAGTCGTACACCACGCGACATTTCAATATCGACCAATAAGCCTTCAATCATCTGCATCATTGCTTGCGCGCTTGTTATTGGTGTTGCACTTGTATTCGAGCGAGTGATCGACACAAAATCCGAATACTTAATTTTGACCGTGCAGGTTCGCGGCGCAAGCCCTTCCTCTCGACATCTCCTTGCGACCAGATCCGACAATCGAACAAGATGCCCTCGCACAGTCTCAATCTCGAAAATGTCATTACTGAAAGTTTCTTCATGACCGATCGATTTTGAGTCTGAGTTTGGCTCAACTTCCCGATCATCGATGCCATTAGCAAGTTGATGAAGATGGGTTGCATGAGCATCTCCTAATAGATGCTTCAAAATCTGCAGATCGATGACAGCCATTTCTGCAACGGTCTTGATACTGATGCTTTGCAGTTTTGCAAGCGTTGCGGGACCAACCCCCCACAAAGCCTCGACGTTGAGTCCGTGGATAAATTCACGTTCCTTGCCACTCTCGATCTGCACAACTCCTCGCCCAGGTCGCACACTCACGTGATCGGCGATCGGCTTTGCGGTCTTTGATGCCAACTTTGCAACAAATTTACTTGTTGCAACACCGACACTGCACACCAATCCCACTTCATCCAAAACCCGTTTTCGAATTGCCTCAGCAATTGCTACACCATCACCAAGTAATCGTTCCGCTCCGGTCACATCCAAAAAAGCTTCGTCGAGAGAAAGCCCTTCGACCAGGGGTGTGAAGTCTCGAAAAATGTCGAACACTTGGGAACTCACCCGCACATAGAGATCCATATCGCCTGGCAGAAAAATTGCATCCGGGCAAAGCCTGCGAGCCCGTACCGAGGGCATTGCAGAAAACACTCCGTACCTGCGTGCCTCGTACGACGCGGCCGCTACTACACCTCGCTTACCTTCACCCCCAACGACAACCGGCTTGCCCCGCAGCTCAGGACGCTGACGCAACTCCACCGCTACGTAAAACATGTCCATATCGACATGCAGAATTGTTCGGGCTGGTTTCACGACAACAACTACGCTAATCGGGTGCCACAAACCCCGAACGACAAGCGCTCCTTGTCCGCACTTCCATCCCCTCGCGCAAGAGTCATCGCATTCGTTGGAGTGTTGATTGCAGGTGCTGCAGGTGCCGCTATTGGATACTCACTTGTTGACTTGCAGTGCGCTGGCGAATGTTCAGTGGGTACAGGCATTGGCCTCTTGCTCGGTGCAATTACTGGCGCTATTGGCATGTCGGTAGTGAGTGTTTTGGTGCTACGTGCAGTCGGAGAATGGCGCGAACTTGCCGACAACTAGTCAACTCGCGTCCCAACTTTTGCAAGTTGCAACCACGTTGGCCAAGCAAGCCGGAGATATGGCACTTGATGGACGTCGATCAGGTCTCAAACAAGTTCAGACCAAGTCAACCGCGACAGACATGGTCACCGAGTTCGACAAGGCATCAGAAGTATTGATCGTGCAAGGTCTGAGTGCAATGCGCCCAGATGATGCAATTATCGGCGAAGAAGGTGCAAGCCTTTCGGGTACGAGTGGGATCACGTGGCACATCGACCCGATCGATGGCACGACCAACTTCTTTTATGACTTGCCGACTTGGGCGGTATCGATCGGTGCCGTTGACGAGCATGGTTCGCTTGCAGGTGCGGTGTACATCCCCGCTTTGAACGAAATCTTTACGGCAACTCGCAGTGGTGGCGCATTTTGCAACGGCGAACCCATCCATTGCAATCCGCTCAACGATGTTTCCAAGGCGCTTGTCTGCACGGGGTTCAGTTACTCAGCCGAACAGCGAACGGTGCAGGCCACACGAGTTTCAAAGTTCATCCACCAGGTTCGCGACATTCGACGCTTCGGAGCAGCATCAATCGATATGTGTTTCGTCGCCTGCGGCAGGTTTGATGCATACTTCGAAGAAAATCTCCACTCCTGGGACGTCGCTGCTGGGGATCTGATCGCTCGCGAAGCAGGATGCCAAACAGGAGACTTTGCTGGTAACGCATTGCGACCTGCCCAAGTATTGGTCTCCAATCCCAACATATTCAGCCAACTCGGCGACCTCATTTTGACTTCCAGCACCTCCGATCGGTAAGTATTAGGCCCATGGCGATTCGTGTCTTAACCGTTGAGGACGACGAGCGCATCAGAGCCTCCGTCAAACTTGCCCTCGAGGACGAAGGCTGGATCGTCGATGAGGCTCCGACCGGCGAAGATGCAATTGCGATTTTTCAGAGCACTCCTTCCGATGTCGTGCTTATTGACATCATGCTCCCTGGTATCGACGGTTTTGAGTTGTGTCGCACGATTCGGAAATTGAGCGATGTTCCCATCGTCATGGTTACTGCACGTATCGATACTCACGATGTTGTTGCCGGGCTCGAGGCTGGTGCGGACGATTATCTCACCAAGCCTTTCGCACCAAAGGAACTCTCTGCTCGTATTCGTGCACTGCTCAGACGAGTGCGTCCATCTGCACCTGGACATTCGAAACTTGTGTTTGGAAATCTAGAAATCATCCCTGATGAAGGCAAGGTAACTCTCGCTGGCAAGGATGTTCTGCTCACTAAAACTGAGTTTCGCTTACTGTGCGAATTAGCCCACGATCCAAATGGTGTGTTTAGTCGTGAGGTCTTGCTCGACAAAGTTTGGGGTCACGGGTACTTCGGTGATGGACGACTGGTCGATGTTCACATTCGTCGACTGCGAATGAAAGTTGAAGTAGATCCTGCAGAACCAACACACGTTGTGACAGTTCGCGGTCTTGGCTATCGCTTGCAGTCGTGACCGCCACATCCCAACCACTCCAACCGTCGCGACCACCTCGCTACCGGCGCACACGAGCTCGCCGAGTCATCCGCAATACCGTACGAGCGCTACTCCCTCGCCGAATTGGTTTGCGCCATCGCATCCTTATCTCATTCGGTGCTGGAGCCATGATTCTTTCTGGTGTGCTGGCCATCACTACCTACGGTTTTACGCGTAGCAGCTTTGTCCAACAACGCGAAACAGCAGAAATCAATCAAGCATTCGCCAACGCCAAGCGTGTACAAAATGATCTACTCGTCAACCCCGACGACATGCTTAGAGCGCTCGAACAGTTTGGTTCTGCGCAGCGATTGCTCTTCAGCAGCGGAGTTTGGACAAGCAAATCCAAGGGTTTCACTCAAGCAGATATTCCGACAGCACTGAAAACTCGAGTGGTCACAGACCTTAAGGCCGCGCACATGATCATTGATCACGGTGTCAACGCAGCTCTCCTAGTTGGTATTCCGCTGGAGAAAGCAGATGCTTTTTATTTCGAACTTGAAAGTCTTCGCGAGACCCAAAGCGCATTGCGCAGCGTTTTCATTGCCCTTATGCTTTCAGGTGCTATCACTACTGCAGTCGGTATTGGCCTCGGACTCCTTGTATCTGGCCGAACCGTTCGCCCACTCGTACAAGCAGCCCAAGCAGCTAGTGCAATCGCCGAGGGGCGTTTTGATACCAGGCTTGAAACGACCCGAGATCGCGATCTAGAAATGCTTGCGACAGCCTTCAATGACATGGTTGCAACTCTGCAAACTCGAGTTGAACGCGATGCGCGATTTACATCTGACGTCAGTCATGAATTGCGATCGCCACTCATGACACTTGCAGCATCGGCTCAGGTTATGCATTCGCGCCGCGATGAGCTTCCCGAGCGTTCGCAGGCTGCCCTCGACTTGCTCATTGGCGATGTCACTCGCTTTCAAGGACTCGTTGAAGACTTGCTTGAGATCTCACGCTTCGATGCCGGTGCTATTCGACTCATCAATGAACCTCTCGCACTACTTGAATTCGTTCGCCAGGCCATTGCTGTGAGTTCACTTCCTCGCACCGATGTCATCTTCGCCGCAGGAACAGATCAGATTTTTGTGCAAGGCGATAAACGTCGACTTGCCCGCGTATTCGCCAACCTGATCGATAATGCGCGCATCCATAGCGGCGGCAAACCGAAGATCATCATTCAATTTGCCGATGACGATCCAACCCAATCGCGCGTGTGGGTGATTGTTGAAGATGATGGAAGTGGTTTGATAGACGGCGAAGAAGAAAAGATCTTTGAACGCTTTTCGCGAGGTGGGTCTGCAGGACAACGTGCTGGGTCGGAAGGCGCCGGACTCGGTCTTGCCCTTGCAGCAGAACATGTTGCGCTTCACTCAGGAAGTATCTGGGCCGAAAATAGGCAGGATGGAATTCGTGGAGCAAGATTTATTGTTGATCTGGATGTCTTCACTCAAGATCAGCCAGCCACCGTTACACGTTCCAGCACCGAGACCATCTCATGAAATCAAAGTCCAAACTCTCTTTTGGCATCATCTTGATGATTGTGGCAATGCTTTCATCCTGCGGTATTCGTACCGATCAGTTTCCACGCGACATTGATCCATCGCGTCAATCCGAGTTGAATGGCAAATAACAAGATGAGCGCTGTCGTAGCCATTGATGCTGGCACTACAGGAGTTCGTTCACGCGCCATATTTGCAGATGGTCGAACATCAGTTTCGAGCTACCGCGAATTTCCTCAGTATTTTCCACAACCAGGCTGGGTCGAACACGACGCACTTGAAATCATGCAGGCTGTTCGCCAGACACTGAGTGAAGTGATTTCCAATCTCTCGACCATGCCCAATGCCCAAGTCGTCACAATCGGCATTACCAACCAACGTGAAACCATCGTGGCATGGGACAAAACAACTGGAGTTCCTTTTGGTCGGGCAATCGTTTGGCAAGACCGTCGCACCGCCGATAGGTGCGCCGAGTTGCAGCCAATACTCGCAACTGTTCGCGCAACTACCGGTCTCGTACTGGATCCGTATTTTTCAGGATCCAAGGTGCAATGGATGATCCAGAACGGCCAGATTCCGCAAACTAACGACCTTGCTGTTGGAACCATCGACTCGTGGATTATCTGGAATCTCACCGGAGCGAAATCTTTTGTCACCGACCCGTCAAATGCAAGTCGCACCATGTTGTTCGATATCAACAGCATGCAGTGGAGTGAGCAGTTGTGCAACACATTTGATGTGCCGATCGCTTCCCTGCCAACCGTTGTTCCCTCCAGTGGTCGATGCGGTGTCACACAGAGTTTCAGAAGTTCAGCCAACAAAGACGACGATGCTGACATATTTATTCCAGGAGGCATACCGATCTCGGGTATCGCCGGCGATCAACAAGCGGCGCTGTTCGGTCAGGCATGTTTCGATATCGGTAGCAGTAAAAACACATACGGCACGGGCAGTTTTGTTCTCATGAACGTGGGTACGGAGTGCCCGCCACCAACCGACGGCATGCTCACCACCGTTGCCTGGGATCTTGGATCTGGCAAGCCAACTTATGCACTTGAAGGTTCGATCTTCGTAACAGGAAGTGCAATCCAATGGCTGCGCGATGGTCTCAACATCATTGACAATGCCGCACAAGTTGCACCTCTTGCCGATTCAGTTGCCGACAGTGGCGGAGTTGTTGTTGTCCCCGCATTCACCGGTCTTGGTAGTCCGTGGTGGGACCCACATGCACGCGGCATCATCTGCGGCATCACTCGTGGCACTACACGCGCACATATCGCTCGTGCAGTCATTCAGTCAATGACGTTTCAAACTCGCGATGTTGTCTTGGCAATGGTCAAGGCAACGGGAGTTCCACTTATCGACATGCGAGTCGACGGCGGTGCGGCAGTCATGGACATGATGCTGCAAATGCAAGCTGACCAACTCGGAGTCACCGTAGTGCGGCCCAAAGATTTGGAGACAACAGCGCTGGGTGCCGCCTACCTGGCAGGTTTGGCTGAAGGAATCTGGCCAACGTTGCAGTCGATCACCGAGTCGTGGCAGCTCGATCGCACATTTACGCCACAACCAACGGCTACCACTGCGAGCGATTATTCATTATGGAGTCGCGCTCTGCAACGCAGCCTCAATTGGTCTTCAGACTCTCACTAATTCGTTGCGAAATTCGTTCAGCCATCATCACCACAGGGAGATGTGTGTTGCCGGTTGGTAGGTCGGGGAAAATTGATGCATCACAGACCCACACATGGTTATATCCGATCACTTTTCCGCTCGTGTCTACAACCGCATCTTCATCAGTGACAGCACCCATCTTGCTCGAGCATCCAATGTGCGAATACGAGCCAACGTTGCCGCTCAACCATTCCTGCATGTTGTCGGTAGTTGGTCCAACACCCACAGAGGCAGCGATGCCAGTAAATGATCGACTCTCGATCATGGTCGCAAGCATTGACGTCGCCTCTGTCATCGCACACATATCACGCTCGTCGCTCAGCAGGTTGAGGTCAATCTTTGTATCTGTGATACTGCCCGTTGAGTACACACGCATCACCGCCGCAAACATTGCTCCGTGCATGTTGTCGTGTGCAGTTGTGTGATTGAGAGGCAACAAATGGATATCACCTTGCTGGGCGCTGTCGTTCTCGGCGTATTCACTTGTTGTCGTCGATGTAGTTCGTAGTAACGCAGATATTGCGTAGCGCGCCTCGCTCGGCTCTTTCAACGCAAGAGTAAATGCAACGGCTGGATGATCTTTAACACCTTGCCCAATTCCGCTTCGCTGAATATTGGTACGCAATAAAATCTGTGGAGTCGCAATTGCCCCTGCACACACCACCACAGCATCGGCATCAATGTCGCTGCCATCTGCCAAGCGAACTCCCACTACATCATTTCCACTCATATTCAGTCTGTCAACTGCCGAGTTTCCACGAATCTCCAAGTTGAACCTCGATCTCGCTGGTTCGAGATACACGGCGTTAACCGAAGCACGCCGACCATCATTAATCGTGAGCGACACTGCACCAACCCCATGACCCGCGAGTGGAGCCGTACTTAAATCGTCACGCCTTTCAAATCCCAATTCAGTTGCAGCATCCACGAGAGCACGGTCAACATTCCCCCACTCACTCGACAGCGTGGTGCGTAGTGGTATCGGCAGGTTTGCAAATACAGGTGCAACATCTCGCCACGACCATCCGTCGCAACCCAAGTCACGCTCCCACCTGTCGTAGTCACTCGCCATCCCCCACATGCCAACCATCGCATTGACCGATGAGCTTCCACCCGTTCCCGTGCCTCGCACATACTCACTGATGTCCTGACTAGCAGCGCGACGTACAGGGATGCGCAAGTTTCGATTCTCGACTTCTAGGGCTTCGACGAAATTTGCGCTCCGTGTCCCACTCGCCTCGAGCGCAACCGCGATCTCTGGTCCAGATTCCAGCAACAGCACATCAACATCTTGGTTCTGCGATAAACGCGCGGCGATTACGGCTCCAGCAGAACCCGCACCAACGACTACAACTCTTGGTCGTTTAGTCTTCTGTTTGTTCTGGCGAAGTATTGCCACATCTATATTCTTAATCGCTGGCGCAAACTTTTAGTCAATATTTGTTGCAACTGGTAAACCTTGCAGATGAGCATGATCGTTGTAGCGCAGTAACGCCCAATGGTCGGCCCGAATCTCAACGAACTCAGTCAATGAACAATTCTTTGTGCGCATCTCAAACGCCCCAGTTTGCGGTGTCTTCAGGTGTCGCCGGATCACCGCGTCAACCACACCGCCGTGACACGCCACAACAATTGTCTTTTCGTAGTGCTCTTTCACAACTTTGTCCAAAGCAGTAGCCACTCGCGAATGAAACTGTGCGATCGTCTCGCCACCAGGAAAAAACACTGCGTTTGGATCTCCGCCCCAGTCTGGCTTCCCATGCTTAGCCATGAAGTCCACATATGTCATTCCGTCGCACTGCGGACCAGGATCATGTTCGCCAAAGCCAGGCTCGACATTGATCTCGAGCCCCGTAAATGCTGGCGCAATGATCTTCGCTGTTTCTAGTGCACGTGGGTATGCACTCGAATACAACACATCGGGCTCAATTTCTTTGGTCAGCGAAAGACGTTCGCGCAACGCAGCTGCTTGAAGCTCACCCAACGGTGACAACCCAGTGCACGTGCGCGGACCACCCAATACTCGATTTACCGTGACCACTGATTCGCCATGGCGAACCAAGATAATTCTCGTCAAACTCACGCTAGTTTTTCAACGAACGCTTCAAGTTGCCGCAGATTGCGACACTCGTACACGCCCTCCGTGAAATTACCGTATTCCCCAACAATCGAGTCACCCGTATTCCAGTAACTTCTCGGCTCTGGGTTGAGCCAATACACGTGGCGCCCACGCTTTTGCATTTCCTTGATCACCCAAGCCGAAGAAGCGTGATAGTTGTTGCGGGCATCCCCCAAGAGCAAAATCGTGGTTTTCGGATTGATGTCTTTCCCGTAACGCTCCCAAAAAACTTCAAACGCATGGCCGTAGTCACTGTGCCCATCAACCCACACCACGTCAGCTTCGGTGTTCACGCGGTGAATCGCGTCGCTGATGTCGACATTCGATTTGAAGTAGTCAGTCACTTCGTCAATTCCGTCAATGAACACGAATGAGCGCACTTTAGAAAACTGTCCCTGAATCGCATACACCAACATCAGGGTAAATCGAGCGAACGCAGCAACACTGCCCGAGATGTCGGCGACAACCATCAGTTCAGGCTTAGACGGCCGTGGATACTTGAACTTCGGGTCAGCGGGAACTCCTCCGTAACTCAGCGAACTCCGAACTGTCGCGCGAAAATCGAGTGGACCACGTCGACCATGTCGGCGTTTGCGTGCCAGTTTTGCGGCCAACTTTCGAGTGAGCGGCTGCAACGCCTTCTTCAGACTCTGCATCTCTTCTTTGTTGGCATGCATGAATTCGACGTCTTCTGGCAGTGGTTTACGCAGAGTCTTAGCCATCGCCTCGGCACCACGGTCAGCAACAAGTCGTCTACGAATTTCTGCTTCGACCTCTTGCTTAAATTGCTCGATCCTGCTCTCAAACTCATCCTTTTCAAGACGCTCTTCAAGTTTTGTCAAGTCTTGTGCTGCCTGCTCGCGGTTTGCTTCCATCAATTTGTCGAGCATGTTGTCAAGATCAAGGTTGCGCAGCGTTCGATACAAGTAATACGTTCCGCCAACCGGACGTCCAGGTTCCATTCCTGCAAATCGCTGCAC
The DNA here is from genome assembly GCA_947458565.1 of Acidimicrobiaceae bacterium. Taxonomy (GTDB): domain Bacteria; phylum Actinomycetota; class Acidimicrobiia; order Acidimicrobiales; family Ilumatobacteraceae; genus UBA3006. Next base: position 7,650 of record CANGZK010000001.1, on the reverse strand, counting down.
AGACTGGCGCGCAAGTGCTCGCATCATTGCCTGATCACCGTTCATCAATGCCTGCATCAACATCTGTGCAATTTCTTCAGGAGTGAGCGAATCCATGCCGCCGCCACTTCCGGCAGCGCCTTCACCCTGCTGCTGCATTTCTTGCTCTTCGCGCCACAGCTCTGCTTCGGCGTCGGTCATCTCTCCAGGAATTTGATGTTCCGGTCCGCGTAGCGAGAAGTACACCTCAAAGATGGTTTCAAATGCGCGCCAGTGCGAATTGCTCTTTACAAGAGTTGCGGCCAATGCATATTTAAATGCCTGGCGATCCTCAATAGGAATCTCTTTGACGGCTTCCATCGCATCTAGGTTTTCCGTCAGGCTGACGGGCAAACCAGCTTTTCGTAACTCAGCAATGAAACCCGACATTAAATCGAGCACGGTCATATTGTTTTGCCTTACTTGTCGACCGACAGTTCCTTGGCTGCCTTCGTGATGTCGGTCTGGTATTTGAGCAAGATGTGCAAGGTGTCTTTTGCTTCTTGAGCATCAATGTTCTCGATACCCATCAGCATCAATGTGCGCGCCCAGTCCAGGGTCTCGCTTACTGACGGAGCCTTCTTCAAGTCAAGCTGACGAATGCTGCGAACAATACGAGCAATCTGGTCGGCCAAGTTTTGCGTGATATCCGGAACCTTTGTGAGCACGATTTCTTTTTCTCGCTCCATGTCCGGATAGTCGATGTGCAGGAACAAACAACGTCGCTTCAGTGCTTCCGACAATTCGCGAGTGTTGTTTGATGTCAGAAATACCATCGGAATTTGCTTCGCGGTAATTGTGCCCAACTCTGGAATTGAGACTTGGTACTCGGAAAGAATTTCAAGTAGCAATGCCTCTGTTTCGATTTCGACACGGTCCACTTCGTCAATCAGGAGCACCACTGGATCTGGGCTGCTAATTGCCTCGAGCAATGGACGAGTCAACAAAAACTCTTCACTAAAGATGTCATCTTGCACCTGCGACCACGAGTCGCTGTTTTTGTCAGCCTGGATGCGGAGCAATTGTTTTTTGTAGTTCCACTCGTAGAGAGCCTTCGATTCATCCAAGCCTTCGTAGCACTGCAAGCGAATGAGTCGTGCGTTCAACATCTCTGCAACGCTCTTTGCCAACTGGGTTTTTCCCGTACCCGCTGGCCCTTCAACCAAAATTGGCTTACCCAATCGCTGTGCAAGAAAGACCACGCCAGCAATGCCATCATCTGACAAATAGTGGACCTTTTTTAGTCCTTCGCGGACTTGTTCAACTGATTCAAATCGATTTTCCATTTGAGCAACCCTAGCGTTTGGTCGCTACCGCAATCCTGCTAGACGATCTACGATGAATACACATGCCTGGCCTTGGTCGATCCAATCTCGTTGTCGCCACTGGCACAGCCCTCTCTCGAATCACGGGCCTCGCCCGAATCATCGTTTTTGGGGTGATCATCGGCCAGACAGCACTCGCCGACGCTTTTGATGCTGCCAACAATGCACCAAACTCGATTTACGAGTTATTGATCGGCGGCTTGCTCGCAGCCAGCCTTGTGCCGTTGTTCACCTCACTGCTCAGCAGTAATCCACAAACGCCCGAGTCGCAGCAAGGAACTGACGCCATTATCAGTGTCTCACTCATCTTGCTTGGCGTGATCACCCTCGCCGCAATTGTTGCCTCACCGGCAATCTTTCATCTGTTTTCAATTCACCCAGCAGCAGGCGTCGACGTAGAAGTCTTTCGCAGTGCTGGCACCGCACTCACACGCATCTTTGTCGTGCAGATTTTTTTCTACGGTGTAAGCGCGCTTTGTTCTGCACTGCTCAATGCTCGCCGCCGTTTTTTTGCAGCAGCTTGGTCACCTGCAGCGGCCAATGTCATCGCCATCTTTTTTCTCGTATCAATTCGTTCTGATACGCAGCCAAATATCGCCGACGTACTGAGCGGATCGACATTGATGTGGCAGTTGGGTCTCAGCACAACAGTTGGCATTGCAGTCATGGCCATTATTCAGATTGTGGCGGTGCGCCGCAGCGGCATTGCATTCCACTTCAGTCCGCAGTTTTCTCATCCAGCAGTACGCAAATTAATCCAGCTTTCTTTGTGGACTTTTGGCTACGTTGTTGCCAACCAAATGGCCTTGGTAGTGATCAAAAATCTTGCATCCCCTGGTAGTGGTCTTGTTGATGCCTACTCAAAAGCGTTTGTCTTGTTTCAACTTCCCCACGGTCTTCTCGCCGTGTCAATTGCAACCACGTTTCTCCCCGATCTCGCACGACTTGCTGCCGACAGCGATCACAAAGCATTCGCAGATCGCATGAGCCGTGGCATCACACTCACCGCACTTTTCACAATCCCCGCCTCGTTGGGCTTGTTTGTTCTTTCTAAACCAATCATCGGTCTTGTTTTGCAGCACGGAAATTTCTCATCCGAAGCCACGGTGAATACAGCGAGAGCGCTGAGCGGGCTCGCGCTCGGTCTCACTGGGTTTTCTATTTACCTGTTTGTCTTGCGCGGGTTTTATGCCCAGCACAACACACGCACTCCATTTTTTATCAACCTCATCGAGAACGCAATCAACATCGTTCTTGCCATTGTTCTTGTTGATCGCTTTGACGTACTAGGTCTCGGTATTGCTTTTTCCATCGCCTACGTCATCAGCGCAGTCATTGCCGTGATGACTCTTGCGTCAACGAACCAATCGCTTCAATTGAGCAAGCTCGCTAAGGATGTACTGCGCATCGCCGCTGCGGGCATCATTATGGCTGGTGCCGTGAAATTCGGTTGCGATGCGGTTGGCTCTACCGCTGGAGTAGGAGCACTCGCCCGAGTTCTCGTCGGCGTCATCATTGGTGGTGTCACGTACATTGCGGCGCTCGCACTCCTTGGCGAACCGAATGTACGCAATTATTGGTCGACGAGAACTACCAAATCGTCGCGGTGAACAAGCTCAGCCACAACGCCTTCAGGTAGCTCAGCACTTTTGCGACCAGCTGCGGCACTTGCGTGCACCGCACTCACACTGACCATGCCGCGAGCAAATACCGCACCGCTCATGTCCTGGATTTCGACAGTGTCGCCTTCCGAAAAATCTCCGTGCACCTCAGCCACACCGGCATGCAACAACGACGTGTTGCGCTCGATCAACGCCTGCTTTGCGCCAGCGTCAACAACAATCACTCCACTCTGCTGAGCAGCAAAAGCAATCCACAACTTGCGGGCGGATAGGTTTCGATTGTGTGGCAAAAACTGTGTGCCCGCACCTGGTGTTTGTGCAAGTGCATGAATCACAACGTCCGTCTTTGTTGCATCAGCAATCACTGTTCGCACACCCGACCACGAAGCAATACGAGCAGCCGACAATTTAGAAGACATGCCGCCGCTTCCACGCGCGGTGCTACTTGCGCTGGCTCGCACTGACAACAGCGGGTCATCTGCTGCAACTTGCTCAATAAATGTTGCCGAAGCATCAATACTTGGGTCTGCAGTAAACAAGCCAGCAATGTCGGTCAGCAGCACCAACACATCAGCACTCACGCTGTGCGCCACCAAAGCAGCGATGCGATCATTGTCGCCAAAACGAATCTCGTCACTAGCAATCGCGTCGTTCTCATTAATGATTGGCACGCAACCCAACTCAAGCAATCGCACAAGCGTCTGTCGTGCATGCAGGTACTGCGTGCGGTCGATGAAATCATTAGGCACCAACAACACCTGAGCGCCAACCAAACCATGCGAGGCCAAATGCTCGTTGTATTTGTTCATCAACTGGCTTTGCCCAACCGCGGCAAGAGCTTGCAGTGTCTGCGTGTCAGTTGGGCGCTGGGTTAAACCAAGCGCACCCACCCCACCAGCTATGGCTCCAGACGTAACGACAATCACTTCGTTTCTTTCGCTACGTACGCGCGCTACCTGCTCGCACAATGCACGAATTGCTTCGTTCTTGATCGAGCCGTGTTCATCAGTTACTGATGATGTTCCAATTTTGACAACGATTCGCATCTCTACGTCTCCGGTGTGTACTCGAAACTAAATGCCCCAATATGCACAACTGCACCATCGCTTGCGCCCGCGCGCGACAAGAGACGCGCAACACCAAGTCGCTTGAGTCGTTCATCGATGTAGTTCAGTGCGTCAGGCGTCGTCACATCACTCAGTGCAACCGACCGCTCCACGTCACGGCCAATCAATCTAAATTCGTTGTCGCCCATGCGCTCAATATGCGTGCCTTCTGGCTCTGGACGAATGACTACTGAAGATTCTTGTGAAGGCACAAGCGTGCGTGCGCGTTGCACCAGTTCTGCAAGTGCTCCCAAAATTGGCCGCACTCCATCACCAGTCACGGCCGACATCCGTTGACCCTTCCATGCAAGCATCACTTCTTCGGTCGCGGCATCTGTTTTGGTGCCAACAACGAGGCGTGGTCGCTCGAGCAATTCAGGCTGATAGGCCTGCAACTCTTGTAACAAAATTCGCTCTTGTTCGTCGGCAGATACTTCGTCCATTGGCGCAAGGTCTACAAGCACGCACAACACTCGAGCACGTTCGATGTGGCGCAAAAATTGATGCCCAAGTCCACGTCCCTCGCTCGCGCCTTCGATAATTCCTGGAATGTCCGCAATGATGAATTCGCTCGACCCACCCATGCGCACCACTCCAAGGTGTGGTTCAAGCGTGGTAAATGGATAGTTGGCAATTTTTGGTTTCGCTGCGCTGACCGAACTAATAAATGTTGACTTGCCTGCATTTGGAAAACCAACAAGTGCTACGTCAGCCATCAATTTGAGTTCAAGTTTTAGCCAGCGGTCTTTACCGTGCTCGCCTTGCTCAGCAAATTTTGGTGCGCGCCTGCGGTTCGACAAAAAGCGCGCGTTCCCGCGTCCGCCCTGGCCACCTTTTGCGGATTGCCAGCGAGTGCCGTTCACTGCCAAGTCGGCCAGAATCTCACCCGTGTACATATCGCGCACAACGGTGCCTTCAGGAACCTTGATGATCATGTCCTCGCCACGGCGACCGTGCAAGTCCTTGCCCATTCCATGGACGCCATCGCCCGCCCGTCTGTGGGGGTGATCGCGAAAAGCCAACAACGACGCAACGTTGTGATCGGCAACTAGCCAGACCGAACCGCCGTCGCCACCATCACCGCCGTTTGGACCGCCAAATGCAACAGGGCCTTCGCGCCTGAAACTGACGCAGCCAGCACCACCGTCGCCACCGCGGACGTTTAATTGGGCTTCATCGACAAAGGCACTCATAGGGGCTTTCAATCCTACTAGTACACCCTCCACGTATCGTGTAGATATATGACATCCGAACCAATTTCGCGCAGCGTCGCATGGGCTCAAACCATGGACGGCTTTGCATCAGACGATCAAATTCGTTTTGCTCACAAAGACTCGTGGTCTGGCCCCGGTGCTCGGCAAATCATTGATCGTGCCGAGCGTGAGTCACGCGAAGACTCTGCTCTTGCCCCACTTGCTACTCGCGCATTTGGTGCTGGCAATCGTGCCATTGCCCAAGAAGCAGACCCATTTCGCACGTGTTTCGAGCGCGACCGAGACCGCATCTTGCATGCATCAGCATTTCGACGTCTTGCAGGCAAAACACAAGTATTTGTCTTTCCACAAGATCATCAACGCACTCGTCTCACTCACGCACTCGAAGTTGCCCAAGTAGCAACGTCGGTTGCGCGAGCTTTAGCACTCAACGTTGCTCTCACCGAAGCGATCGCGCTCGGTCATGACTGCGGGCATGGACCAGGCGGCCACGCTTCGGAGGACGCATTGAGCCCATTTGTTCCTCAGGGTTTTGATCACGCTGTTTGGGGTGCCGACGTGACTCTTGTGCCACTCAATTTGTGTGTCGAAACTCTCGACGGAATTCGCAATCACTCGTGGTCGCGCCCGGCACCAATGACACCCGAAGGCGAAGTTGTCTCGTGGGCCGATCGCATTGCATACGTGTGTCACGACTTTGAAGATGCCGCAGCGACCGGCATTGTCACCTTCGACCAACTACCAGAACAAGTGCGCACCCATTGCGGCACTGCTCGCTCACAACAACTTCGATCATTTATCTCTTCAATGATCGCCGCGACTGCTGCAACTGGCCGTATCGGTATGGAGCCAGCTCAGGCCGACGCTCTTGCAGAGTTTCGTCGCTTTAACTACGACAACATTTACATGCGTGACGCCTCGCGCAACCAAGCAAAATCAGTGATCGATCTACTGCAAGCACTTGTCGAGCACTACGCCAGTCATCCGCATTTGATGCTCACCGAGAATGATCAAGATGCGAGTCTTGCCACTCACATTGCACCCGCACATTCAACCGAAGCATTACACAACGCAGTTGCATATGTTGGCGGCATGACAGACAGGTTTGCATGCCGACAAGGCACAGCACTACTGGGTTGGGATGCGAGCAGACTCCCTCAGGGAATCGATACGAATTAATTCGCTACAAAAGTTAGTAGAACTAATTAAATGTTTGGAATGACGTCGACGACCTTGCGGCCACGACGCTCACCAAACTTGACACTGCCGTGCGAAAGTGCAAACAGCGTGTCGTCTTTGCCAATGCCCACGTTGTTACCTGGGTGCACTTTTGTGCCGCGTTGACGAATCAAAATTGTTCCTGCTGTGATCTTTGTGCCGTCAAATACTTTGACGCCGAGTCGTTGCGCGTTCGAATCGCGACCGTTGCGGGTTGAACCGCCACCCTTGGTTTTCGACATGAGAATTAGCCTTTCTGAATGTTGGTGATTTCAATCACCGAATACTTTTGGCGATGACCAAAACGACGACGCTGGTTGGTACGACGCTTGTAAGTAAAGCCGTCGATCTTTGGGCCAGCAGCAATGCCCATGACCTTTGCAGTCACAGTTGACTTGGCGAGCTGTGCAGGAGTAGCAAGAACGGTCGAACCGTCCACGAGCATGATTGGGGTGAACTTCACCTCTGAGCCCTCTTGAGCATCGAGCAGTTCGACATGGACCTGTTGGCCCTTGGCGACCTTCTCTTGCTTGCCTCCGGTTGCGATAATTGCGTACATAAGAAGTCCTTACTCTATCCCTTTGGTTACTAGTAACCCAACCACCGGTTGGGCTTTATTCATTAAGGCTTTATCAGTCCAGCATTGACAGATCGAGCGTAAATCCGCGACTGTCACAAACTGCGCAGGCATCGGCGAAACTCGTCAGCAATCCTTCTCCAATGCGTTTGCGGGTCATCTCCACAAGACCAAGTTCCGAAATCTCAAACACCTGGGTTCGAGTCTTATCGCGTGCAAGTGCATCCTTGAATGATTCGAGCACCTTTCGACGATTTTCCCTGATCTCCATGTCGATGAAGTCAATGACAATGATTCCGCCAATATCGCGCAGGCGCAATTGACGTGCGATCTCCTCTGCTGCTTCAAGGTTGTTATAGAAGACAGTCTCTTCCAGGTTTGACTTACCCACGTTTTTACCCGTGTTGACGTCAATCACCGTCAGTGCTTCTGTGTGCTCGATGATCAGCGAACCACCAGAAGGTAGCCACACTTTCTTGTCAAGTGCTTTGAGCAGCTGCTCGTGCACTCGGTATTGCTCAAACAACGGAAGTTCGTCGGCTGCTGGGTTGTACAACTCGACACGATCGG